>CAMBKF010000035.1 GCA_945868085.1 uncultured Oscillibacter sp. | reverse complement strand
CCCCCGCCGCCGGGGGGCTGCCCCTGCCCGGGATTCAATGCCCCCCCTGCCCCCCGGAGGGGGGGGACGGCGGCGCGATAACGGTAAGGAAGGGAGTGTGAGGGAAACCCAAGAGGGGTGTCCCTCACCATTGAAATCAGTCGTTTTTGGAACTTTTTCAAAGTTTCAAAAACGCAGGCAGCGAGTCGAAAAGACTTTTTCGACTCGCTGCGGCCCTCCGGCTCAGCCGGAGGGCCTTTGAATTGTAAAACCGCTTCGTCATTCCGAGGGAGCGAAGCGACCGTGGGAATCCGCATGCCCCGATGGATCATTTCCTTTACAGATTTGCCTGCACGAACTGCATGAA
The DNA here is from genome assembly GCA_945868085.1 of uncultured Oscillibacter sp. Taxonomy (GTDB): domain Bacteria; phylum Bacillota; class Clostridia; order Oscillospirales; family Oscillospiraceae; genus Vescimonas. The sequence goes on along the minus strand of CAMBKF010000035.1, from coordinate 21,544 downwards.
TTTCTGCGCCGCGGTGGTCTGGGGCACATCCCGCAGCACGCACAGGTCCACGCTTCGGGGTGGGATGGTGAAGTCCGTTTGCAGCTTGCGCAGCTTGCCGCTGGCCAGCTCGTTTTTCACGAATTCCTCCGTCACCCCGGCCACGCCAAAGCCGATGGCCGCCAGGTCCACCAGCAGGCTCCGGGCGCCCAGCTCGATCTCCGGGTTCAGGTGATGGCCGTTCTGCAGGAAGAACTTGTCCAGGTACAGGCGGCTGGAGGCCTTGCGTTCCAGCAGGATCAGCGGGAAATGTACGATCTCCTCCAGGGTATAGACATGGTCAAAGTTGCAATCGTAGTCCGCCGCCGCCACAAAAATGGAGTGGGTGTAAAAGCAGCGGAAGGTGCTCAGGGAAGAGGCATCCTGGGGTGTGCTGGCGAAGGCAATATCCACCTTGCCTGACTGCAGCAGGCCCAGCACCTTGTGGCTGCGGCCGGAGATGATCTGGATATGCACGCCCGGATACTGCCGGTGGAAGCAATCCAGATAGGGCAGCAGGAACTGGCTGGTCACGGTGTCGCTGGCGCCGATGGTCAGGTGCCCCACCTGCAGCTGACGGGACTGGGACAGCTTTTCCTCCCCCGTCTCCAGCAGGCCCATGGCGCTGCGGACATACTCATAGAGCATTTTTCCGTCCGGGGTCAAGGACACGCCCCGGGAATTCCGGGCAAAGAGCCGGGTCTGCAGGTCCGACTCCAGCTGCTTGACGGACTGGCTCACGGCGGACTGAGAGATAAACAGATTCTGCGCTGCGGCGGTGATGTTGCCCGCTTCAGCGACTTCCTTGAATACGCGGTAAAGCTCCAATTTTACGCTCATTGTTTCACCTCATATTAGGACAGATTATTGAATGGCAGAGATCCATACAAAATAATTGTATCAAATTCCCGCAAAAAAGCAAGCATTTCTTTTCTGCCCTTGCATATTGGAGGGGAACGTGGTATCATAAAAAAAGTGCCGAAAAGGAGTTTTTTTATGAAGAAAATTATAAGTGTGCTGAAGCGGCAGGACTTGATGAATCAGATTTTGCTGGCGGCCGGTTTTGTACTGTGCATTGTGTCCATTTTCATGAAGCAGGCCCGGGTGGGGCTTATTTTCCTGGCCATCATCTGCGCCCTGGCCGTCTCCCGGAGCAGCAACAAGCGCAAGCGCATGAGCCGGCTGTTCGGCGCACTGTATTTCCATATGCCTGACGGGGAAATTTACCCCATGACTTACGAGCAGATGAAATCGGAGTATGTGCATGGCCAGCAGAGCAAGTACGCCGGCCGCCGCGTTTCGGTGAAGTTCATGTATTCCGGCCTGGATGAAAACGGCGATATTGATACCGGCTTTGGCCTGCGCATCCGCGCGGATGAGAAATATCTGCAGGATTGGAAAAAGGGCCAGATCCTGGTCGCCACGGGCTGCATTGCCGCCAAAAGCAGAGACTATTTCATGATCGACCAGGTGGAGGAGATCCGCCTGTCCACGCAGAAAGAGGATTTGACCGTTTCGGACGAACCGAAAGCGGAGGATCATACAAAACAGGAGGAATGACAAAATGAAATTCATGATCGAAACTTCTGCCCGTCACATTCATCTGACGCAGGAAACTGTTGAGAAGCTGTTTGGTGCCGGTTATCAGCTTACCAAGCGCAAGGACCTGTCCTATCCCGGCCAGTTCGCCTGCAACGAGCGCGTCACTCTGGTGGGTCCCAAGAAGGAAATGGCCAACGTGTCCATCCTGGGCCCCGTGCGCAAGGCCGACCAGGTGGAGGTCTCCGGCTCCGACGCCCGTGCCCTGGGCATTGACGCCCCTGTCCGCGAGAGCGGCCATGTGGAAGGCTCCGGCGCCTGCAAGCTCATCGGGCCTGCCGGCGAGGTGGAGCTGAAGGAGGGCGTGATCATTGCCAAGCGCCACCTGCACGTGCTGGAGGCGGATGCCGAGAAGATGGGCATCAAGAACGGCGAGATCATCCGCGTGGCCTGCGGCGGCGAGGGCCGCAAGCTGATCTTTGACGATGTTGTGGTCCGCGTGAACAAGGACGGCGCTACCACCATGCACATCGACACCGATGAGGCACAGGCCGCCGGCGCTCCCACCGAGGGCGAGATATTCCGCGTCTGATCCTGACATATAAAAATAAAACCTCCGGCCCCGCCGGAGGTTTTGTTTTTTTACTTGCGCAGCTTATCCCAAAGGGTGATCTCCCCGGACTGGCGTGTCCGGTTCATGTCAATGACCCGCTGGTTGCGGCTGCCGCGAAACTGGAGGGAGATGTCCTTTTCCTCCGATATAAACCGGCCATCGATGAGAATATCGATGCAGGAGAGCATTTCCTCCGTGGCTGCGCAGTGGGGGTGTGCGCCGGGGGTCAGCAGCTCCTCCAGCTGGTAGCCGGTGTAGCACCAGATGTTTTTCCGGGGATATTTTTCCCGGATCCGGCGCAGCATAGGCAGCAGCGCCTGCTGGTTCTCCGGCTCGAAGGGGTCGCCGCCCAGCAGGGACAGGCCACCGACATAGGATTTATCCAGCTCGGCATAGATCTCCCGCTCCGTTTCCTCCGTGAAGGGGCGGCCGTAGCAGAAGTCCCAGGTTTCCGGCTGGAAGCAATCCTTGCAGTGGTTGCGGCAGCCGGAGACGAACAGGGACACCCGGACGCCCTCGCCGTTGGCGATGTCGCATTTTTTCAGTTCGCCGTAGTACATGGGCAAAACCTTCCTTCCATAAAGTCGGGGCAGGCTGGGCCTGCCCCGACGATTTGCTTTTTAGGGGAGAATTACAGGTGCAGGACCCGGTCCTTGATCTCCTGAGTGCGGCCCTGGTTCCAGAACTGGGTGCCGATATAGCCGCAGGTGCGGCGGGCGACGTTCATCTTGTCCTGGTCGGTATTGCCGCACTGGGGGCACTTCCAGATGAGCTTGCCGTCTTCTTCCACGATTTCAATCTCGCCGTCCCAGCCGCAGACCTGGCAATAGTCGCTCTTGGTGTTCAGCTCGGCGTAGATGATGTGGTCATAGATGAACTTCATGACCTCCAGCACGGCGGGGATGTTGTTCTGCATGTCCGGCACCTCCACATAGCTGATGGCGCCGCCGGGGGACAGGTGCTGGAACTGGGCCTCGAACTCCAGCTTTTTGAAAGCATCGATAGGCTCCGTGACATGGACGTGATAGCTGTTGGTGATGTAGCCCTTGTCGGTGATGCCCTTGATGACACCGAAGCGCTTCTGCAGGCACTTGGCAAACTTATAGGTGGTGGATTCCAGGGGCGTGCCATAGAGGGAGAAGTCCACATCCGACTCTTTCTTCCACTTGGCGCAGGCATCGTTCATATGCTGCATAATGCTCAGGGCAAAGGGGGTGGCAGAGGGGTCCGTATGGGATTTGCCGGTCATATATTTCACGCACTCATACAGGCCCGCATAGCCCAGGGAAATGGTGGAGTAGCCGTGGTACAGCAGCTCGTCAATGGGCTCACCCTTCTTCAGCCGCGCGCAGGCGCCATACTGCCACAGGATGGGGGCGGCATCGGACAGGGTGCCCTTCAGCCGCTCGTGGCGGAACAGCAGGGCCCGGTGGCACAGCTCCAGCCGCTCGTCAAAGATCTTCCAGAATTTCTCAATATTACCGCCGGAGGACAGAGCCACGTCCGGCAGGTTAATGGTCACTACACCCTGGTTGAAGCGGCCGTAGTACTTGTGCTTGCCGGGCTGGTAGTTGCCGGCGTGGGCGATGTTGCCGATGCCGGCGTCAGTGAAGCGGTCCGGCGTCAGGAAGCTGCGGCAGCCCATGCACACATACACGTCGCCCTTCAGCTCCAGCATTTTCTTTTCGCTGATATAGTCCGGCACCATGCGCTTGGCGGTGCAGCGGGCGGCCAGCTCCGTGAGGTACCAGTACTTGGTGTCCTCGTGGATGTTGTCCTCCTCCAGCACATAAATGAGCTTGGGGAAGGCGGGGGTGACCCAGATGCCCTTCTCGTTCTTCACGCCCTGGAGCCGCTGGCGCAGGGTCTCCTCAATGATGAGAGCCAGGTCATGCTTTTCCTGCTCGTTCCGGGCCTCGTTCAGATACATGAACACGGTGACAAAGGGGGCCTGGCCGTTGGTGGTCAGGAGAGTCACCACCTGATACTGAATAGTCTGCACGCCCCGGCGGATCTCGTCCAGCAGGCGCTTTTCGGCGATGTCATTGATGGTCTGCTCACCGGCGTTGAGCCCGGCGGAGGCCAGCTCTTCCCGCACGATGGAGCGGAGCTTTTCCCGGCTCACCTGCACGAAGGGGGCCAGATGGGTCAGGCTGATAGACTGGCCGCCGTACTGGTTGCTGGCCACCTGGGCCACGATTTGGGTGGCGATGTTGCAGGCGGTGGCAAAGCTGTGGGGCTTTTCAATAAGGGTGCCGGTGATGACGGTGCCGTTCTGGAGCATGTCCTCCAGGTTCACCAGGTCGCAGTTGTGCATGTGCTGGGCGTAATAATCGCTGTCGTGGAAGTGGATGATACCCTCCCGGTGGGCCTCCACAATATCCTGGGGCAGGAGGATACGCTCGGTGAGATCACGGCTGACCTCACCGGCCATATAGTCCCGCTGAGTGGAGTTCACCACGGGGTTCTTGTTGGAGTTTTCCTGCTTGGCCTCCTCGTTGTTGCACTCGATAAGGGAGAGGATCTTCTCGTCGGTGGTGTTGGACTTGCGCACCAGGGAGCGGGTGTAGCGGTAGGTGATGTAGTGCTTGGCCACCTCGAAAGCGCCGTGGGCCATGATATAGTGCTCCACCATATCCTGGATCTCCTCCACAGTGGGAGCGCGGCCGATCTTCTGGCACTGCAGCTCCACAGATTCGGCAATGCGCTGGATCTGTACGGGGGTCATGCGGTCCGCTTCCTCCACAGAATCATTGGCCTTGGTAATGGCGACGATGATCTTTGTAATGTCAAAGACCGCCTCCGAACCGTTTCGCTTGATGATCTTCATGTGTATATCCTCCTCTGCCCCTTCGGGTGGCTTAATATCCGTCGTGCGTAATCGTCTATATAGTACACTATATGTTGTGCTTTTACAAGAGAGTTTCCTCTAAATATAGGGAGAAACCCTGCCAAATAATTTTATGGATATTTGTTGAAACCACCAAAAAACACAATATATGGATATTATCATCCGGGGCCCTACACAAAATATAGTATAAAAAGGGAAAATGCGCTGTCACTTTTGCAACAGCGCAGAAAAATATGTGTCGGTCAGACCGGGGCGGACTCGTGCTCCCGGTGGAAGCGATCCTCACAGACCACCATATAGTAGGCCCAAAGAATGAACGGCAGCGCGCACAGAGAGGCCTTGATCTCCCAAAGCTCCACAGCGAAGTAAGCCGCCGCGGCGCCCACATGGAAGCAGAGAATGGTGGTGACATAGAACCACATCCGCCGCAGCTGTCCCTTTTCCCGGGCACACAGGTGCCGGGCCAGGGAGAGGGAGGCCTGTTTGGTGTTATTGGTGGAAAAGATGGTAGAGCTGACATTTCCCTGCGCCCCAGTAAAGGAGCTCCACTGGACGCTCATGGCAAAAAAGATAGGGTAAAGAGCGGGAATGGTGGGCATTTCTGCCGGAAGAAATGCCAGCACAACGGCGCAAAGCGCGTCCACCGCCGGGCTGATTCGCCGCATATCCCATCCAAACAGGCGGGGCAGGAACACTGTGGACATAGTGCCCACGATATACACGGCCAGGGCGCCCACATGCATCAGCACTCCCAGCCAATCGCCCTCGAAGGCGTTGAGGAGTATATCCAGCAGATTCAGGGTCTGTGCGTTGGCCATGATGCCCATGCGCAGCAGGATGGCATATACCGCGAAAAAACCGCCCACGGAGGCAAAGGACAGATGACGATACCAATCTATATTAGAACTTCGGCTCATGGAGATACGATCCTCCGTTTTCAAATAATGTTGCCTGTATCAGTATAGCAGAAAAATGTCGATGGACAAGAGGAAAGATGGACAAAAATGAACAGATCCCGGTGAGAATCTATTGACAACGGGCGGATTTGTGGTAGAATAATGGAAAATGCTGAGAGGAAGTCAAGCAGACCGCTGATCCCAAGCGAGACGGGGCATGGTGGGAGCCCGTTGGAGGAAGGCGTCTGCAAGCCGCTTCGGAGTGGCCGGTGAGGAGCCGGACGATTTATCCCCGTTACCGGATGGCTATGAGGGCAGATTTTTCTGCCGAATTAGGGTGGTACCGTGAAGCTCGACCTTCGCCCCTATGTGTGGGGTGGAGGTTTTTTGTTTTTTGGAGGTGATAGGATGGCGTATCGGGTCATCAACATGGAGGAGGATCCCCGCAGCGGGCAGTTTGCCTATTTTCGAGCCATGGCGGATCCATGGGCGGGGATCACCGTGCCGGTGGACATTACGGAGTTTCACAGGGCCTTGGACGGACGGCCGTTTTTCCTGAGTTTTCTCTACGCTTTGACCCGGGCTGCCAACGCCGTGCCGGAGTTTCGGCGGCGGCTGCTGGACGGGCAGGTGGTGGAATTTGACCGGTGCTGCCCCTCCTACACGGCCATGAAGGACAGCGGCGTGTATGTCTACTGCCTGGTGGACAGCGGGCTTTTGCCCTATGAGGACTTTTTGGCCGACGGCAAGCGGCGGCAGGCGGAGGCCCTGCGGGGCGATGAATTGGTGGAAAGCGGCGACCCGCTGAGCAACTTCTTCGTCTCCTGCGTGCCCTGGCTGGCCTACACCCAGCTTAAGCATCCCATGACCGGACCGGACGACTCGAACCCCCGCTTTTCCTGGGGCAAATTTACGGAGCAGAACGGCCGCGTCACCCTGCCAGTGACGGTTTTTGTGAACCACGCCCTGGCGGACGGGCTGCACATCGCCAGGTTTTATGAGAACCTGGACCGGGAACTTTTAAGCATTGTTGAACAAATTAAAATTAAAAATTCAAGATAAAAGGAGTAATCAACTATGAGCCATCCCTATCGCGGCCTCAACGAGCTGCGGGAAATGTTCCTGAGCTACTTTGAGAGCAAGGGCCATCTGCGCCTGCCCAGCTTTTCGCTGGTGCCCCAAAACGACAAGTCCATCCTGCTCATCAACGCAGGTATGACCCCCATGAAGCCTTGGTTCAAGGGGGAGGAGGAGCCCCCCCGGCACCGGGTCTGCACCTGCCAGAAGTGCATCCGCACCGGCGACATTGACAACGTGGGCCACACCGCTCGCCACGGCACCTATTTCGAGATGCTGGGCAACTTCTCCTTCGGCGACTACTTCAAGCACGAGGCCATTGCCTGGAGCTGGGAGTTCCTGACCAAGGTGGTGGGCCTGGAGGAAGACCGACTCTATCCCTCCGTGTACGAGGGGGACGACGAGGCCTTTGACATCTGGAACCAGGAGATCGGCATCCCCAAGGAGAAGATCTTCCGCTTCGGCAAGGAGGACAACTTCTGGGAGCACGGCTCCGGCCCCTGCGGCCCCTGCTCCGAGATCTACTACGACCGGGGCGAGAAATACGGCTGCGGCAAGCCCGGGTGCACCGTGGGCTGCGACTGCGACCGGTATATCGAGATCTGGAACAACGTGTTCACCCAGTTCGACAACGATGGCCACAACAACTACACCGAGCTGAAGCAGAAGAACATCGACACCGGCATGGGCCTGGAGCGCCTGGCCGTGGTGTGCCAGGATGTGGACTCCCTGTTCGACGTGGACACGGTGATGAACATCACCCACAAGGTCTCCGAGCTCACCGGCGCCTACTATGGTCAGAGCCATAAGCGGGATGTGTCCCTGCGGGTCATTACCGACCATATCCGGGCGGCTACCTTCATGATCTGCGATGGCATCCTTCCCTCCAACGAGGGCCGGGGCTATGTGCTGCGCCGCCTGCTGCGCCGGGCCGCCCGCCACGGCAAGCTCCTGGGCGTGAACGAGCCGTTCCTGTATAAGATCGTGGACACCGTGATCCATGAAAACGAGTGCCAGTATGGCGACCTGCGGGAGAAGCAGACCTACATCACCAAGGTCATCCGCACAGAGGAGGAGAGCTTCGCCCGGACTATCGACGGCGGCATGCGCATCTTCGGCGAGATGCTGGCCGAGCACCAGGCTAAGGGCGAGACGGTGTTCTCCGGCGCGGACGCCTTCAAGCTGTATGACACCTTTGGCTTCCCCATTGATCTGACCGCCGAAATGGCCGCCGACGAGGGCCTGACGGTGGACGAGGATGCCTTCCGCCAGCTGATGCAGGAGCAGAAGGAGCGGGCCCGGGAGGCCCGGAAGGCTTTGGGCGACCTGGGCTGGGCCGGCGTGGAGTTCGGCAAGGAGGTGCCGTCTACGGAGTTCGTGGGCTACGATCAGGACAGCTGCGAGGCAAGCGTTGTGGCCCTGGTGTGCGACGATGAGCTGTGCGGACAGCTGGAGGAAGGCAACGACGGCATCGTGGTGCTGGACAAGACCCCCTTCTACGCGGAAATGGGCGGCCAGGTGGCCGACCACGGCGTGATCACCGGGCAGGGCTTTACCTTCACGGTGACGGACGTGCAGAAGAACAAGGGCGGCAAGTTCATGCATTACGGCCATGTGGCCCGGGGCAGCGTAACGGTAGGGGATACCGTGCGCCCGGCCATTGACATCCAGCGGCGCAAGGCCATCTGCCGTGCCCACAGCACCACCCATCTGCTGGATGCGGCGCTGAAGAAGGTCCTGGGCGACCATGTGCACCAGGCCGGCTCCCTGGTAGAGCCGGATCGCCTGCGCTTCGACTTCACTCATTTCGAGGCCATTACCCCCGAGCAGCTGAGCCAGGTGGAGTGGATGGTCAACGATGCCATCCTGGAGGGCTATCCCGTGGTGACGGAGGTCCTGCCCATTGAAGAGGCCAAGAAGAAGGGTGCTGTGGCCATGTTCGGCGAAAAGTACGGCGAGACCGTCCGCGTGGTGGAGATGGGCGACTTCTCCATGGAGTTCTGCGGCGGCACCCACCTGGATAACACCGCCAAGGCCGGCCCCTTCCGCATCAAGTCCGAGAGCAGCGTTGCCTCCGGCGTGCGCCGTATGGAGGCTACCACCGGCCGCCTGAGCCTGGAGAGCATGGAAAAGACCAGCGGTGTGCTGGTCAGAGCGGCGCAGTTCTTCAAGACGGCCCCCTCCGGGCTGCTGGAGCGGCTGGAGCAGCAGGCCAGCGAGATGAAGCAGCTGCGTCAGGCCCTGGATAAGTTCAAGGCCGAGGCGTCCCTGGGCGAGGCCAAGCAGTTCCTGGCGGCGGCCAAGACCATGAAGGGCCTGCATGTGCTCACCGCCACCCGGGAGGGGCTGGATGCCAATGCCCTGCGCAAGATGGGCGACTTCCTGCGGGATAAGGACCCGTCTGTGGTAGGCGTGCTGGCCAGCGTTTCCGGGGAGAAGGTCACCTTCCTGGCCGTGTGCGGCAAGGAGGCCGTGGCCAAGGGCGTGAAGGCCGGCGACCTGGTGAAGCTGGTGTCCGGCATCTGCGGCGGCAAGGGCGGCGGCAAGCCCGACAGCGCCATGGGCGGCGGCAGCGACCTGCTGAAGGTGGACGATGCCCTGGCGGCGGTGGATGACTTCGTGTCGGAAAAGCTGGGCTGATATGATCCCCAATGACCCTGTGATCCTGCTGAGCTTCGTAAATGCCCGGCTGCGTGATGAATACGACAGCCTGGAGGAGCTGTGCGGTGCCCTGGACGTGAGCCGCCCGGACCTGGAGGAGCGGCTGGCGGCCATCGGCTACCGGTATAATGAAACCATGAATCAATTTAAATGAAAGGAGCAGATCCTATGAAGAACGATTGCCTGTTCTGCGCCATTGCGGCAGGGGAGATCCCCTCCAATAAGGTGTACGAGGACGACCTGTGCTATGCCTTTTACGACATCGCCCCCCAGGCGCCCACCCATTTCCTGGTGATCCCCAAGAGCCATATCGGCTCCGTGGCGGAGATCAGCGGCGAAAACAGCGCCGTGGTGGCCCACATTTTTGAGGTCATCGCCAAGCTGACCCGAGAACTGGGACTGGAGAGCTATCGGGTGGTGTCCAACATCGGCGAGCAGGCCGGTCAGAGCGTGCATCACCTGCATTTCCATGTGCTGTCCGGCCGGGATATGACCTGGCCTCCGGGCTGATAGGGCCATTTTGGGAGAAGAATAGTAAAGAGGGCGGCTTGCGGGCCGTCCTCTTTTCTTGATTGGGGTGCGAGGGTTCGGGGCGGCGGGGACGCTGCCCCCTCAGTCACGGTATCCCCGTGCCGCCACCCTTGTGCAGGGAAGCTTTTTTGAGGGGCGAGGGTACGGATTGCCACAGCCAGTGACTTCGGTCACTGGCCTCGCAATGACAGGGATTTTGCAAGGGATGCGGCGCAAGATCGGGCAGCGGGGCCCATGTGCCCCGCCCTACGGAACATTTTTGTAGGGCAGGGCACATGGGCCCTGCCGCGTGGGTGTGGTAGTTATCGGGCAGCGAGGTGAGCCATCTATAAAAGCACAGAGCCGACTTGATTACTCAAGTCGGCTCTGTGCTTTTGGGGGGTGAAAGATGAAAATCTAAAGAAAGTGAGTCTCAGAATTTGTATTCCACATACAGCTCCCGGACGGCGTTGGGGTCTGCCGGTGCGGCGGCGGGAGCGGCGGGGGCAGCGGACTTATCGCGGTTGGCGATGAACTTGGGCGCCACCTGGGGGAACAGGGCCAGGGACAGGACGTCTTCCTCGCTCTTGGCAATGTCCTTGAACTCCTCTTTGTACTTCTCCAGCTCCGGCTCCAGCAGGTCTGCCGGGCGGCAGGTGATGACATCCTCGGGGGCGATGCCGGCCTTGGCCCGGACCGCCTCGTTGACCTCGCCGGGCAGCTTGCCGTATTCACCCCGGAGCATGGCCTTGGACTCCTTGGGGAACACCTTGTAGCGCTCGCCCATGATGATGTTCATGACGGCCTGGGTGCCCACGATCTGGCTGGAGGGGGTCACCAGGGGCGGATAGCCGAAGTCCTTGCGGACCCGGGGAATTTCCGCCAGCACATCGTAATATTTATCCTCCTTGCCTGCCTGCTTCAGCTGGGAGATCAGGTTGGAGAGCATGCCGCCGGGCACCTGATAGAGCAGCGTGTTGGTGTCCACCCGCAGGACCTTGGGGTCCAGGATGCCGGCATCCTGCAGCCGCTGGGCCACCTTGCGGAAGTGGGCGGCGGCATCGGACATCTTGCCCAGGTCCAGGCCCGTGTCGCGGACGGTGCCCTTCAGCGTGGCCACCAAGGATTCGGTGGCAGGCTGGCTGGTGCCGTTGGCCATGGGGGAGAGGGCGGTATCCACGATGTCCACCCCGGCGTAGGCCGCCATGAGCAGCGTCATGTCGCCGGTGCCGGAGGTGTTGTGGGTGTGCAGGTGAATGGGGACGGAGACCGTCTCCTTCAGGGCCTTCACCAGGGAATAGGCGTCCATGGGCAGGAGAAGGTTTGCCATATCCTTGATGCAGATGGCATCAGCGCCCATCTGCTCCAGCTCCTTGGCCAGCTTCACGAAGTAGGCCTCGTTGTGAATGGGGGACATGGTATAGCTGAGGGTGGCCTCCACCTGGCCGCCGTATTTCTTGGTGGACTTGATGGCCTGCTCCAGGTTGCGCACGTCGTTCAGCGCGTCGAAAATGCGGATGATGTCGATGCCGTTTTCAATGGACTTGCGGCAGAAGGCGTCCACCACATCGTCGGCATAGTGCTTGTAGCCCAGGATGTTCTGGCCACGGAACAGCATCTGCAGCTTGGTATTCTTCACGTGCTGGCGGATGGTACGCAGGCGCTGCCAGGGATCCTCGTTGAGGAAGCGCATGCAGGCGTCGAAGGTGGCGCCGCCCCAGCACTCCAGGGAGTAGTAGCCGATGGAATCCAGCATTTCCAGGGCGGGCAGCATATCCTCAATGGTCATGCGGGTGGCCGCCTGGGACTGGTGAGCGTCCCGGAGAATGGTATCGGTGATCAGCAGGGGTTTATTGGACAAAAATTCCATAGTAATTTACCTCCATTAACCGTAAAGGGAGATCAGCACGCCGGCGGCGATAGCCGAGCCGATGACACCGGCCACATTGGGGCCCATGGCGTGCATCAAGAGGAAGTTGCCGGGGTTATACCGCTGGCCGACTGTCTGAGAAACACGGGCGGCCATGGGTACGGCGGAAACACCGGCGGAGCCGATGAGGGGATTGATCTTTTCCTTCAGGAACAGGTTCATGAACTTGGCCAGCAGCACGCCGCCTGCGGTGCCGAAGCTGAAAGCCACAACGCCCATGAGCATGATGCCCAGGGTCTTGGGGCTGAGGAAGGTGGCGGCGGTAGCGGTGGCACCCACGGAGATGCCCAGGAAGATGGTGACGATATTCATCAGCTCGTTCTGCATGGTCTTGCTCAGACGGTCCAGCACGCCGCACTCCTTAGCCAGGTTGCCCAGCATCAGGCAGGCGATCAGGGGAGCCGCAGAGGGGACCAGCAGCGCCACGAACACGGTGACCACCACGGGGAAGAAGATTTTCTCCTTCTTGCTCACCTGGCGCAGAGGCTTCATGACGATCTGGCGCTCTTTTTCCGTGGTCAGGGCCTTCATGATGGGTGGCTGGATCACGGGCACCAGGGCCATGTAGGAGTAAGCCGACACGGCGATGGGGCCCAGCAGGGCCGGAGCCAGCATGGCGGTGACGAAGATGGCCGTGGGGCCGTCGGCACCGCCGATGATACCCACGGAGGCCGCTTCAGCACCGCTGAAGCCCATGAGGCGACAGCCGATGAAGGTGATGAAGATGCCCAGCTGCGCGGCAGCGCCCAGCAGCAGGCTCTTGGGATTGGCGATGAGGGGGCCGAAGTCGGTCATAGCGCCCACGCCCATGAAGATGAGGCAGGGATAGATGCCCAGCTTGATGCCCAGATACAGCACATCGATGAGACCCACGGAAACGGTAACGTTGCTCATGGTGATGCCGCTGGCGGCGGCAAACTGCTCCGCGCTGGCCAAAGTCTGGATCTGCACGGCGATGGAGTTCACCGCCTCACCGCTGGCGGCAGCGATCTGGGTGGCGGCCTGGTTCAGGGCGTCCACATCAAATATGCTCTGGGCGGCGGTCCACAGAGAGTCCACATACGGCTGCAGCACGTCGGCGGAAACACCGGTGCTGAACATCTCGGACAGGAAACTGGCCGTAACGGGCTCGCCCTGGAAAATATCCCAGTGGACATGGCCGCCGGCAAAGAGGATCTCATGGAACATGCCGGAGCCCGGCAGATTGGTCACCAGCATGCCGATGGCGATGGGCACCAGCAGCAGCGGCTCAAACTTCTTCTTGATGCCCAAAAACAGGAGCAGGCAGGAAATGAGGATCATGACGATGCATTTCCAGTTGTCCCCCTGGGTGAACTGAAAAAAGCCAGTGCTGGTGAGGAAATTATTAATAGCTTCCATACAGCGGACCTCCGCTTAACCGATGACGCACAGCAGCGTACCGGATTCCACGGCAGCGCCCTTGGCGACGCTCACGGAAACGACCTTGCCGTCGCAGGGGCACATGATCTCGTTTTCCATCTTCATGGCTTCCAGGACCATCAGCACCTGGCCCTTTTTCACGGTGTCGCCGGCGGCCACATTGACGCTGAGAATATTGCCGGGCATGGGAGAAGTGATCTGCTCGCCGCCGGAGGGAGCGGAAACGGGAGCGGCGGGGGCAGCGGCAGGAGCAAGCGCAGCGGCGGTGGCGGCGCCGGTGATCTCCTCCAGCTCCACTTCATAAACGGTGCCGTTTACATTAACTCTATACTTTTTCATTGATAATATCCTCCTCAGATTTGTTTCATGGAAATAATACGAATGGCAGAAATATCAGTGCCCATCTCCTCAGCAATGGCGGCGGAGACGGCAGCGATCAGCTCGGGCCCAACGCCGGCCTTGGGTGCATGGACCGGGGCGGCAGCAGGTGCGGGCGTGGATTTTCCCTCGGATTTGCGGCACACATAGCTCATCAGTGTGACCAGCAGAATGATGCAGACCAGACCTACAAACACCGTACCAATGCCCATCAGGCATACGAACAGATTGGAATAATCCATGGGCAGTTCCTCCTAAATCGAAATTTGGGTCCATTGTAACAAAGTTTTTGTGCATATTCAATAGTTTTGCGAAAAAAACAAAAAATTCGATAGAATAACTAAAAATTTTTTTGATATTGTGGGAATTATAACAATGACTTTTCATTTGGAGAATCTTATGTTATAGTTTCCCTATAAGATGTATTTATTACGGAGGAATATTTCCTGATGCGATACGGAGAAGTTTTGCCGGCGGAGTTTATAGTGCGGCCCAATCGGTTCATAGCCCACGTGCGTCTGCAGGGGGAAGAGGTGGTGTGCCATGTGAAGAATACCGGCCGCTGCCGGGAGCTGCTGCAGCCCGGTGTGCAGGTCTGGCTGGAGAGGGGAACAAACCCTAAGCGGAAAACGGCCTACGATCTCATCACCGTGCAGAAGGGGGAACGGCTGGTGAACATGGATGCCCAGGCCCCCAATAAGATTTTCGGCGAATGGGCCACGCACCTGGAGCCGGGGATCCTGTCCGTGAGGCCCGAGGTGTTTTTCGAGGACAGCCGACTGGATTTCCTGCTGGAAACGGAGGCGGGGCGGCATTATGTGGAGGTCAAGGGCGTCACTTTGGAGAGCGGGGGCCATGTGCGTTTTCCCGATGCCCCCACGGAGCGGGGCGTGCGGCATTTACATACGCTGATGCATGCCGTGGAGCAGGGCCACCGGGCCACGGTGTTTTTCGTGGTGCAGATGGCGGACGTGCTGGACTTTGCCCCCAACGATGAGACGCACCCGGCCTTTGGCCAGGCCCTGCGGCAGGCGGCGGCAGCCGGGGTGCAGGTGCTGGCTTACAGCTGCCGTGTCACACCGGAGGAGGTGACCATGGATCGTCCGGTGCCCATTCTGTTATAATGATAAAAAAGAGCGACATGGATATGTCCATGTCGCTCCTTTTTTGTGTGATGGTTATTACAGCAGCAGTACGCCGGCCTTTTCGCAGGCGTCCACGGTGTTCTTGTCCCACTGGCTGGCCTGGACCTCGCCGATGTGGCAGGTGCCGATCATCAGCATGCACAGGCGGCTCTGGCCAATGCCGCCGCCGATGGTCAGAGGCAGCTGGCCGTCCAGCAGCATTTTGTGGAAGGGCAGCTGGCTGCGCTCCTCGCAGCCGCGCTTTTTCAGCTGGTAGCGCATGGAGATCTCGTCCACACGGATGCCCATGGAGGAGATCTCAAAGCCGCGCTGAAGCACGTCGTTCCACATGAGGATGTCGCCGTTGAGGGCCCAGTCGTCATAGTCCGGTGCGCGGCCGTCGTGAGGCTTGCCGGAGCCCTTGAGGTCGTCGCCGATCTGCATGAGGAACACGGTGTGATGCTCCTTGCAAATGGCGTCCTCGCGCTCTCTGGGGGTCTTATCGGGCCAGCAGTCCTCCAGTTCCTGGGTGGTGACGAAGTAGACCTCCCGGTCCAGCTTGGTGTGCAGGCTGGGGAAGGCGATCTGCAGGGCGTCGTTGGTCTCGCACACGGCGCCCACGATGGCGCGGACGGTCTGGCGCAGGTAGTCCTCGTTGCGGTCTTCCCGGGAGATGACCTTCTCCCAGTCCCACTGATCCACGTAGACGGAGTGGGTGTTGTCCACCTCCTCGTCGCGGCGGATGGCGTTCATATCGGTGAACAGGCCCTTGCCCACGTTGAACTCATATTTCTTCAGCGCCAGGCGCTTCCACTTAGCCAGGGAGTGGACCACCTGGGCGTTGGAACCAACATCGGGGATGTCGAAGGAAACGGGGCGCTCGACACCGTTGAGGTTATCGTTCAGACCCGAATTCTCATCAACGAACAGGGGGGCGGAAACCCGACGCAGATTCAGTGCCTGACCAAGGTTGACCTGGAAATTGCTCTTGATGAACTCGATGGCGCGCTGCATTTCATACACGGACAGCGGCGTTTTGTACCCTTCAGGAATAACGATTTTGCTCATGTTGGTTATCACCTTTCTATAAAATAATGTCTAATTATAATCGGGGAAAAAAGGATTTGCAAGTGGGAAATTTGTTGAGATTCACAGAAAACTTGCGGGTAAAATTGTGAAAGATGCCAGCAAACGGCTGCCGGTCACTTATTTTATAGCACAGATGGAAAGGGGGAGGCCCCGCTCACCGGGCGGGGCCTTCCCTTTTGCTATGTAAAGATTCTTATTGATACGCCTCCATCATGGCCTTGAAGGCCGGCAGGGAGCGACGGATCATGTCGTTTGCCACGCAGTAGCTCAGGCGGAAGTAGCCCGGGCAGCCGAAGCCATTGGCGGGGACTACCAGCAGGTTATGCTCCCGCTTGGCCTTTTCGGAGAAGGCACCCGCATCGCCGCCGGGAGCTTTCACGAACAGGTAGAAAGCGCCGTCGGGCTTGGCGCACTCGTAGCCCATGGCCCGGAGACTGTCATAGAGCAGGGTGCGGTTTTCGTCGTAGGCCTGCAGGTCGGGCTGCTCCTGGGCGCACAGGCCCACCACCTTTTGGATCAGCGTGGGCGGGCACACATGGCCAATAGCCCGGGCTGCGCCGGAGATGGCAGCGTAGACGGCGGCGCTGTCGTCGGCAAAGGAGGGGACATACACATAGCCGATGCGCTCGCCGGGCAGGGACAGGGACTTGGAATAGGAGTAACACACGATGGTGTTTTTATACAGGCAGGGGATGAAGGGCACCTTCACGCCGCCGTATACCAGCTCCCGGTAGGGCTCGTCGGCAATGATATAGATGGGGTGGCCGTACTGGGCACTCTTGCGCTCTAAGAGGGCCGCCAGGTCCCGGAGGGTCTCCTCGGTATACACCACGCCGGAGGGGTTGTTGGGGGAGTTGACAATGATGGCCTGGGTGTGGGGCGTGATGCGCTTTTCCACCTCATCCAGCTGCACCTGGAAAGCCTTGGTGTCGGCGGGGACCATCACCATCTTGCCGCCGTTGGCGGCGATAAAGGGGGCATACTCCGGGAAAAACGGAGCGATGACCATGATCTCGCTGTCGCTGTCCACCACCAGGGCCTTGATGACGGAGATGAGGGCCGGGGCCGCGCCGCAGGTTAAAAACAGCTCGCTGCCGCGGACGTCCAGGCCGAAGCGGCGGGAAAGATCGGCCGCAATGGCCTGACGGGGCTCCTCAAAGCCCGGTGCCATGGAGTAGCCGTGGAGCTGGATGGAGTCGGTCTCATCCACCAGCTTGTGGATAGATTCATTGACCTTCCTGGGGGCGGGGATGCTGGGGTTGCCCAGGGAGTAGTCAAAAACGTTTTCCTTGCCCACGATCTTGGCCTGCTCCAGGCCGTAGGCGAACAGCTGGCGGATCACAGAGGGGGCGGTGCCCAATTCATAAAAGGTTTGATTGACCATGATGATTCTCCTTCTTCAAAATTATGCCAGGTGCATCCGCTGGGCCAGCACGCTGCCGGCGGCGATAGAGGCCAGCTTGGACTCGGCGCTGTCGCTGCGGGAGACCAGTACGATGGGGACCTTGGCGCCCAGGATAATGCCCGCGTTCTTGGCGCCGCCAAAGAGGGAGGCGGCCTTGCCGATGCCGTTGCCCACCTCGTAGTTGGGCACCAACAGGATGTCGGCATCGCCGGCGCCGGGAGCTGTAAAGTGCTTGTGCTTGCAGGCTTCCTTGCTCACGGCCAGGTCCAGGGCCACGGGGCCGCAGACATCCATGTTGTATTTGGCCCAGCGGTGGGTCATCTTACTCAGGGCATCGGCGTCCACGGTGGACTGCACCTTGGGGTTTACCTGCTCTGCACCGCAGATGCAGGCGGCATTGATATGCTCATAGCCCAGGGCCTGGAGCACCGCGGCGGCATTTTCCAGGATCTCGGCCTTCTTCTCCAGGTCAGGGAAGGTGTTCACGCCGCCGTCAGTGAGGATGATCATCTTGCCCAGGGCGGGAATCTCGTAGAACATGCAGTGGGTGGTCAGATGGGAGGTGCGCAGGCCGTGCTCCTTATTGAACACCGCGCGCATCAGGTCTGCCGTGCCCAAAATGCCCTTCATGAGGAAATTCGCCTTAACCTCGGCGCACAGGGCCACCGCCTTGGCGGCGCAGTCCGTGTCCGTATCGCCGGGGATGATCTCGTAATCGGCGGGCGCCTCGCCCAGGCCGGACAGCATGGCCCGGATCTCATCCACATGGCCTACCAGGATGGGGGTGGCGATGCCCTCTTTTTTAGCGGCCACCACTGCCTCGATAACGGGCTCGTCGTGAGCCGCCGCCACGGCGATAATGCCGCTCTGACCGCCCTTGGCGGCGTCTACAATGCCTTGGATGGTATGGATCATACAACAGCCTCCTACTATGTATTTGAAAATGGCGCAAAAGCGCAGCGTATCTTCCACAATTATATAGTATTTCCCACCCAGCGTCAATGCGTTTTACCGAATGATTTGGTAAAAAATATGTCAAGAAAGTGCGGAGGGAACACGGCTTGACGAAAGGAGTTGGCTTTGTTATAGTATAAAATACTTGCTGAATTTGTTAAAGGGAGCGTAGACATGAAGGAAATAAAAATCATCCCGCTGGCATTTGCCTTTGCGGGATGTTTCTTGGGTGCGGGATTTGTGTCCGGCCAGGAGCTGTGGCAGTTTTTCGGTGAGTTCGGTGTGAAGGGATACATCGGGCTGCTCCTTGCCTGCGTGCTTTTGGCGGCCTTCGGCATCATTATGATGCGCCTGCTGCAGAAGTCGGGCATCGAGAAGGTGGAGGAGATCATGGTGCCGTGGGATGTTCCCATCCTGCGCACAGCGGCGGGACTTATTCTGAACATCTTCCTGCTGTGCGTGGTCGTCATCATGACCGCCGGGGTGGGCGCCACTATGGAGCAGCTTCTGTCCGTGCCGTCGCAGCTGGCGTCGGCGGTGTTCGTGCTGCTGCTGGGTATTGTGGCCCTGCTGGGGCTTTCCGGCATGATGAAGGTTTTTTCCGCCCTGGTGCCCATCATCGTGCTTGCCACGGTGTTTTTTGCCGTGATGAGTTGGATCGAGTTCGGCACGGACGGGATCCTGACCCTGCCGGAGCAGGCCCACAGCAACCCGCTGATGCCCAATTGGTTCATTGCATCGCTGACATATGTGGCCTATAATCTGCTGGGCTCCGTGGGGATCATGGCGCCCCTGGGAAAGTATCTGCGGGAGAAAAGGACCATCCGCGTGGGCATCGCCTTGGGGGGCCTGCTGCTGGTGCTGGTGGCCGGGAGCGTGCTCACGTCCCTGACGGGGTACCCGGAGGCGGCGTCCGAGCAGATGCCCATGGTGGCTCTGGCGTCCCGGCTGAATCCGACCCTTGGCATCGTGTACGGCTTTTTGCTGCTGCTGGGGATGTTCAGCAACGGCCTTGCCTCGCTGGTGGCGTTTATGGAGTATGCGAACCGCCATGTAAAGGTGATGGATGCCCACAGGAAGATCACCATGGCGGTGCTGATGCTGCTGGTGTGGGCTGCCAGCCTGGCGGGCTTCGGCAACCTGGTGGGCACGGTGTTCCCGGTGTTCGGCTACATCGGCATCGTGGTCATTGTGTGCATCTGCATCAACTATGTCCGGTGCGGGAAAGGCGAAAATGCTGTAAAGGGAAAAACCATTACAGACCATGAAAAATCCGAATAAAATGCATGGTGATGCGGGCAGTCAGGCCCCATAGGGGGTAGGGAAGACCCCGATAGACCGGCACCTCCATAGTCCCCGGCGTCCAGGTGTAATCCGCTGGGGTGCGCACCGCATCATAGGGGAAATCGCTGCCCACCTCGGGCCGGAGGGTGTAGCGATAAAGCTCTGGCGGATGGGCGATGAGCCAGTCCACCGGCACCGTAAACACGCAGCTGACCTCCTGGGGATTCAAAGTCAGATCCGCCATGGACAGCGGCGGCAGCAGGCCCACCACCGGGCGCATAAGCCCCTCTGAGCGCAGGTGCAGGAAGTCCGCCTCGCCGAAAACCCGCACCCGCTCCGGCGGGATGCCCAGCTCCTCCCAGGTTTCCCGGAGAGCGCAGACACTCGGCGTTTCGCCCGGCTCCATACGGCCGCCGGGAAAGCACACCTCATTGCGGTGATGGTGCAGGGAGGAGGCGCGGACCTCGTAGAGCAGGTGAAGCCCGTCTGCCTTTTCCAGCAGCGGAACAAGCACGGCGTATTCGCCGGATGCGTCCTGCAGGGTGGGAGTATGGTGGCTGTAATAGGTTTCAAGCGCGTGCGTATCCATGGGCGGCACCTCCATTTTTCTTCTATAAGAGTATAGCATAATTTGCATGTGGTTAAAAGTGAAAATTCCCCCCATCCGGGACGGATGGGGGGATGAATTTTACTGCCGATCAGCAGCCGCAGCCACAGCTGTTCTGGTTGTTGTTGCAGCCACAGCCGCAGCCGCAGCCATTGCCGCAGAACAGGAACAGGATGATGACGCAGATGATGATCCAACAACTATTCCCCTGATTGCACATATTGTGACCTCCCTACGAAATTTGTGACCGTGTTGCCGGTCTCATTTCATAGTATGCCGCAGCGGAGAAAAGGTGTGTCAGGGACGGGTGATGCGATAGCTGAGTGTGAGCAGGGTGTCCACAAAGTGGACGTCCTCAAAGAATACATCCGGTGCATCCGTGCTCAGCTCCACATTGGTGAAGTTCCAGAAGCCCTTGATGCCCAGGTCGATCAGGCGGCTGGCCATAGGCTGGGCCACTTGCTGAGGCACGGTGAGCACCGCCACATTGGGCTGATTCTCAGCCACATACTGCTCCAGCTCGTCCATGGAGCGGATGGTGACGTCGTGGATCCGGGTACCTACAAGGTCGGGGGAAATATCAAAGGCGGTGTCCACATGGAAGCCAACCTTTTCAAAGTCAAAGTTCTGCAGCAGAGCGTGACCCAGATGGCCCACACCAATGATGATGAGGCGGTGGCCCTTGTCGATGCCCAGGATATGCCCGATCTCCGAGCGGAGCTCGGCGACATTGTAGCCATACCCCTGCTGGCCGAACTCGCCGAAGCAGCTCAGGTCCTGGCGGATCTGGGAGGCGGTGATGTCCATTTTGCTGCCCAGGGAGTTGGAGGAAATACGCACGACCCCTTTGTTATACAGGTCATCCAGATAGCGGTAGTAGCGGGGAAGACGGTGAATAACGGCGTCGGATACCTTTTGTTTTCTCATAAAACGGATCGTTCCTTTTCTTTTGCGTTTGATTGACAATATTGTAACGCAGGAAGAACCACTTGTCAACTTTTTTAACAATGTTTTTTGAAAAAATTTCTTTACAAATGGGAGAAAGGTTGCTATAATCAGTATGTTGCAAAAATGAATATGCGCCCGTAGCTCAGTTGGATAGAGCGTTAGACTCCGACTCTAAAGGCCGCTGGTTCGAATCCAGTCGGGCGTACCATAATGTGGAGACAAAAAAGATGTCTCCCGCGAAAAGCCCGATTATATCGGG
>CAMBKF010000034.1 GCA_945868085.1 uncultured Oscillibacter sp. | reverse complement strand
GTGCCTCGCCAATGCTCGTGTCTTTGAACTACTGTCCTTAAGAACACACCGCATCGGCGGTCTTTCTTTTTTTCATGCCGCCCCCAAAAACGGGAGACTAACTATAACGGAAAGGAAGGGAGTGTGAGGGAAACCCAAGAGGGGTGTCCCTTGCCATTTAAATCAGTAGTTTTTGAAGCTTTTCAAAGCTTCAAAAACTTAGGCAGTGTGGCGAAAAGGATTTTCGGCACGCTGCGACCGCCTCGGCGGTCTTTCTTTTTTGACCGGAAGAGGGCAGGATTTTTCCGGAATAGGTCACAAAAAAGGAAATCATTGCAGAAAAGGTGGTGATTTTCAATAATTTGTCTTTGCATTATGGCGTGAAGTATAGTATACTAATGCTATCTATTGTGGTTTCCGTCCCCGCATCCTGCGAATAGCGGCGGGCCATAAAAACGGAAGGGAGGGCGAAAACTTGGACAGACCGTATGCAATTGAAATGCTGCACATCACAAAACGGTTTCCCGGTATCATCGCCAATGACGACATCACGCTTCAGCTGAAGAAGGGTGAGATCCACGCCCTGCTGGGCGAAAACGGCGCGGGTAAATCCACGCTGATGAGCGTTCTGTTCGGCTTGTATCAGGCTGAGGAGGGCATCATCAAAAAAGACGGCGTGGAGGTGTCCATCAAGGACCCCAACGACGCCAATGCCCTGGGCATCGGTATGGTACACCAGCACTTCAAGCTGGTGGAGTGCTTTACGGTGCTGGATAACATCATCATGGGCGTGGAGCCCACGAAGATGGGCTTTTTGCAGAAGAAAGAGGCCCGGGCCAAGGTCATGGAGCTCAGTGAGCGCTATGGCCTGAAGATCGACCCCGATGCACTCATCGAGGACATCACCGTAGGTATGCAGCAGCGTACCGAGATCCTGAAAATGCTGTACCGGGAGAACGAGATCCTCATTTTTGACGAGCCTACCGCCGTGCTGACCCCCCAGGAGATCGACGAGCTCATGGAGATCATGCGGAATCTCGCTGCGGAGGGAAAGTCCATCCTGTTCATTTCCCACAAGCTCAACGAGATCATGGCCGTGTCCGACCGGTGCACCGTGCTGCGCAAGGGCAAGTACATCGGCACCGTGGAGACCAAGGATACCAGTGTGGAGCAGCTCAGCGCCATGATGGTGGGTCACGACGTGAATTTCCATGTGCAGAAAACCCCCGCCAAGCCCGGCGATGTGGTGCTGGATGTGGAGCACATGACCGTGGCCAGCAAGCTGCATAAGAAGAACGCCGTGCGGGACGTGAGCCTGCAGGTGCGCAAGGGCGAGATCGTCTGCATCGCCGGCATCGACGGCAACGGCCAGACGGAGTTCGTCTATGGCCTGACGGGGCTGGAGCCGGTGGTTTCCGGCAAGATCACCCTCTGCGGCCAGGACATCACCCATATGTCCATCCGCAAACGGAATATCCTGGGCATGTCCCACATTCCCGAGGACCGGCACAAGCACGGCCTGGTGCTGGATTATTCCCTGGAGGACAACCTGGTGCTGGAGCGGTATTTTGAGCCGGAGTTCACCAGCAAGGCGGGCTTCCTGCGTCGGGACAACATCCGCAAATATGCCGAAAAGCTCATTGACGAGTATGACATCCGCAGCGGCCAGGGCCCTGTGACCATTGCCCGCAGCATGTCCGGCGGCAACCAGCAGAAGGCCATCGTGGCCCGGGAGATCGACAAGGATCCCGAGCTGTTGGTGGCGGTGCAGCCTACCCGAGGCCTGGACGTGGGCGCTATCGAAAACGTACATAAGGAGCTGGTGGCCCAGCGCGACGCCGGCAAGGCGGTGCTGCTGGTGTCCCTGGAGCTGGACGAGGTAATGGACGTGCCCGATCGCATCCTGGTCATGTACGAGGGTGAGATCGTGGGCGAGCTGGATCCCAAGACCACCACCCAGGAGGAGCTGGGTCTGTATATGGCCGGCGCCAAGAGAGACGAGGTGAGGGAATGAAAAAGAATCTCTTGAAAAATAACGGCGTGCAGTCGCTGCTGGCCTCTCTGGCCTGCGTGGTGCTGGGCCTGCTCATCGGCTACATCGTTCTGCTGTTCATCAATCCTCACGGCGCCGGCGAAGCCATCGCCGCCGTCATGAAGAACTTCCTCAACTACAGCAAGTCTGCGACCCAGGCCAAGTACCTGGGCAACACCCTGGTCAAGACTGCGCCGTTGCTGCTGTGCGCACTGTCCATCCTGTTTTCCTACAAGGTAGGCCTGTTCAACATCGGCGCGGCGGGGCAGTACTGCGCAGGCGTGGCCCTGAGCCTGTACGCCGCCCTGGCCTGGGGCTGGGGCTGGCTGCCCTGCATGCTGCTGGCGATGCTGGGTGGTATGGTCCTGGGCGCGATCTCCGGCCTGCTGAAGTCCTACTGCAACGTCAACGAGGTCATTTCCGGCATTATGCTCAACTGGATCGTGCTGTATCTGACCAACATGCTGCTGACCACCGTGAAGGAGGACACCAGTCCTTATACCTTCGTGCTGGCGCACAAGAACCCCTCGGCCGTCCTGCCCACCCTGGGCCTGGGCAGCCTGTTTAACGGCAACCAGTATGTGGGCCTGGCCCTGCCGCTGTCCATCCTGGCGGCGGTGCTCGTGTGGGTCGTGCTGGAAAAGACCCGCTTCGGTTACGAGCTGCGGGCCACCGGCAACAATAAGAACGCCGCCAAGTACTGCGGTATGGCGGAAAAGCGCAACATCATCCTGACCCTGGTCATCTCCGGCGCCCTGGCCGGTATGGGCGCGGCCATGCTGTACCTCACCGGGTATGAGCAGTGGCAGTGCTCCACCTCCTCGGTGCCCGGCATGGGCTTTAACGGCATCGCTGCAGCCTTCCTGGGCGGTCTGAATCCCTTCGGCACCATCCTGGCGTCCTTCTTCATCCAGCATATCACCGCCGGCGGCGCCTATGTGGACAAGACGATGTACTGCGCGCAGATCTCCGATCTGATCTCTTCCATCATCATCTACCTGTGCGGCTTCGTGCTGTTCATGAAGTACGCTATGAACGCCGCCATTTCCAGGCGGGAAGAGAAGGCTGCGCTGAAAGAAAAGGAGCGGAGCGAGACCCCGCCTGCTGACGCGAATACGGAGAAAGGAGGCGATCAGTAATGGTACTGCTGCTGCAATATACATTGACCTTCGCCTCCGTGCTGATCCTGGTGGCCCTGGGCGGCTGCTTCTCGGAGCATTCGGGCGTTATCAACCTGGGCCTGGAGGGCGTTATGATCATGGGCGCTCTGGGCGGCGCGCTGGCCATGCGGTATATGCCCAGCGGTTCGTCGCACTTTGCGATGCTGATGGTGGTGCTGCTGGCGGCTGCGCTGATGGGCCTGATCTACTCCAGCCTTCTGGCTGTGGCCTGCATCAACTTCAAGGCGGACCAGACCATCGTGGGTACGGCGCTGAACATGCTGGGCCTCGCGGGGGCAACGGTTATCGTGAAGGCCATCAACACGGCGGCTAATCCCGATGACGTGTCCTCCACCATTCAGTATGCCGGCGCCAAAAAGGCGTTCCTGGTGAACATCGGCTCTTTTGAGTTTAGCTGGTTTATGCTGGTGACGCTGATTCTGCTGATCGTGTCCTATGTGCTGCTGTACAAGACCCGCTTCGGCCTGCGGCTTATGGCCTGCGGCGAGCATCCTCAGGCGGCCAACTCCGTGGGTATCAGCGTCTATAAGATGCGCTGGGCCGGCGTGCTCATTTCCGGTGTGCTGGGCGGCCTGGGCGGTATCGTGTTCATCACCGCCGGCGTTTCCGAGTGGCGGTTTGAGTACGGCGTGGCAGGTTTCGGCTTCCTGTCCCTGGCCGTCATGATCTTCGGCCAGTGGAAGCCCACCCGCATTGCCCTGGCGGCGCTGCTGTTCGGTATGTTCCGGGCGCTGTCCAACGTGTATGCCGGGTTCGAATTCCTGAAGGCTATGAATATCCCCAGCCCCGTATATAATATGATGCCCTACATCATCTCCCTGGTGGTGCTGGCCTTCACATCCAAGAAGTCCCGCGCGCCCAAGGCGGAGGGTATCCCCTACGACAAGGGACAGAGATAACACATATTCAGTCAAACGAGTGTCCGCTTTTCAGCGGACACTCGTTTTTTGCTTTTTAGGACGAGAGAGGTACACACGGGGCAGAATCTTTTCCAATTGCAGAAAAAAATTCTGAATAACAGGATGAAAATTCTGTATTACAGAACGAATAAGTTGAACGGAAAAATAAAAAACGCTATACTTAACTGTGAATAACGAAAATATAGTGTGTGGGAAAGGAAAGAAAAGATATGAAACGCAGAGCGGCGTGGTGTATGGTGCTGCTGGCGGTGCTGCTGCTCACCGGCTGCGGCGCGGACATCTCCGCCTATGGCGACCGGCAGATCCGGGTCAGCGGCCTGCTGGAGGAGGATTTTTATGTGACGCCCAATGAGCTGAGCCGGCTGAAGTGCATCTCGGAGACGGCCACCGGCGCAACCGCGAAGGCCGGCACCGTAACGGGCTGGGGCCCGACGCTGGATACCTTTTTGGAGAGCTACGGGCGGGAGAAGTCGGAATTTAAGTGCATCCGCTTTACGGCATCGGACGGGTATGAGGTGGTGCTGGGCCCGGTGACCTGGGACCGGCGCACGGTGATCCTGTCCATCGCCAACGGCACGGAGCCTCTGGAGGAGTATCAGCAGCCCCTGCGGTTGGTGATCCCCGGCGGAAACTCCGGCAACTGGGCGCGCATGGTGACGGAAATGGTGTTTGTTCCTTTGGAGGGTGAATCATGAAACGATGGAAGAGCTTTCTCCCGGCGCTGCTGCTGGGACTGGCGCTGCTGCTGATCTGCCGGCCGGAAACGGCGTCGGCCGCCACCGATTCCATAACGGTCAAGGTGGGCTATTTCGGCGGCCCCTACTACGAAAAGGCCGTGCTGACCATGAGCGACCTGGAGCGGCTGGAGGAGCGGCACGAGCAGTATACCTTCCTGGACCGGGGCGGCTTTCTGGCCTATGCGGACGCCTATGGCTACGGCCTGGCCGACGTGCTGGAGATGGCTGGGGTGGATGTGCAGTCCATCAGCCGCTGCCACTTCAAAACCGAGGACAGTTATGGCGGCTATTTCGTCAGCATGGACGCTGATACCATGTTCTGGTCGGATCGGTACGCATTCCCCACGCTGTCGGAGTATTATGGCCGTCTCCCCTGGGAGATCAACCGGCAGATCACGGATGTGGACGCCGTGTGGTCCAGCGCCGTGTCGGTGCCGGCCATGCTGTCCCGCTGCGATAACTACAGCCGGGTCAGCGAGTTCCGCCCCTATGATCCGAACGACTACGACTACACCGGTGAAAAAGGCCTGCGGCTGTTCTTCGGCCAGACGGCGCCGGACACGGTCAATGCCAATCAGATGGCTAAATATGTATATGAGATCGATGTGGAGTTCGGCGGCGCGCCGACCATCAACGTGGATCAGGACCAGCTGAAGCTGAAGGTGGGCAGCGACTACCGGGTGCAGGTCTCCGTCAGCTCCGCCGACGAGGTCATCACCCAGGCGATCCTCCAGGGGCTGGAGTGGTCCAGCAGCGATGAGAGCGTGGTGACGGTGGATCAGACCGGCCAGATCACGGTGGTAGGGAAGGGGTCGGCCTCCATCACCGTCCGCTCCACGGTCTATGACAGCCGCTGGAGCGACGCGTATGGCGGGATGAAGGCGGCCACCATCCACATTGCCGCCGGGGATGATGAAAATCTGAACGGCGGCGGCACCGGCACCGGGGACGGCAGCGGTACCGGCTCCGGCGGTGATTCCGGAACGGGCGATTCCGGCACCGGGGATTCCGGAACCGGGGCAGACGACGGCTCCGACCAAAACGGTACGGAAAACGGCAATGACTCCGGCACCGGCGGCTCGGGGAGCGTAGATGACTCCGATAAGAACAACACCGGTATCGGCGGCGGCACCAATCAAGGCGGCACGGGTGCCGGTACTGACCCGGGCAAGCCGAACAGGCCAGATAAGCCGAATGAGCCGGATAAGCCGAACGAACCGGGTACAGGCGGCAGCGGCCAGGGTACTGCCGGCACCGGCGGCGGCACAGACCAAAGCGGCGCACAGACAGGTACTGCCACCCCTGAAAAGGATGAGAAGGAGCCGGACAGCGAGCCCTCCGGCGGGAAGATGCCCCCGGCGAAGAAGGATGAGATCATCAAAAAGTATATTGAGTCCCAAACCACACCGGATCTGACCAAAGAGACGGAGGAGCTGCAGACTCTGCGGGTGGGACGACTGTCCATCCGTGCCGGAGCGGCAGAACCGGCGGAGACCCGGGGCAGCAGCACCGACTCCTCCGCGTCGGCGGAGCAGGTATGGCGCAGGCAGGGCATGGCCAGCGATGCCACGGCCCTGGGGCTGATCCTGCGGAAAAATCCCCTGGCAGTCCTTGTGGCGGTATCGGCGGTAGCGCTGGTGCTGCTGGGCGGCGGGTGGATGTATATTCGGTTCAAACGGGAGACAAAGGAGTAAAGAAAAATCATGCATATATTCAGTACATCCAATCTCAACGGCGTCCTGCGGGCGGTATCCAGCGGGCTGCGCTACCCGGTCATCATCGTGCTGATCCTGATCATGGCGGCGACGCTGGTGCTGCTGGGCAGTCTGTTGGTGGAGATATTCACGGAGCGGCGGCAGCTGAAGGTGTCCATGCCCCGGTTGGTAGACCAGCTGCGGACTACCGGAAGAAACGGGGAAAAGGCTATGACGGAGGCCATTACATCCAGCGGCCTGCTGCGGCGGCAGAAGGCCGTGCTCACGGAGCTGATCCGGCACCCGGATCTGACGGCGGAAATGCGCCAGGCTCTGGCGGACCGCCTGGTGGAGGAGGAGCAGAGCCGCCTGGAGCGCATCGTAAAACTTTCCGATCTCCTGGCGAAGCTGGGTCCCATCTTCGGCCTGCTGGGCACGCTGATCCCCCTGGGCCCCGGCATCATCGCCCTGGGCCAGGGCGACACCTATACCCTTTCCCAGTCTCTGCTCACGGCATTTGATACCACTGTGGCCGGCCTTATCAGCGCGGCGGTGGCCATGGTCATTTCTTCCGTGCGCAAGGGCTGGTATGCAAACTACATGTCCATTCTGGAAACCTTGGCGGACTGCGTACTGGAGGTGGAAAACGACCATGCGGCACGGGAATAAACGGCGGCGCCGGGCGATCTTCTCCGGCGCGGAGGATGTAAATCCTATGAACTACCTCAGTAATCTCTCCGATGTGATGCTGGTGCTGGCGGTGGGGATGATGCTGGCGCTGGTGGTGGCGTGGAATGTGGACATCGTCAACAGCGTGCCCAACCCCAGCGACATGACCCAGGCGGAGATCAGCCAGATGGAGGAACTGGACCGGCAGGACCTGAACGCCCTGCACACCTCCGAAAATCCCGATGACAGCCAGACCTCCGTGGAGGATTTCGGCCTGACGGAGTACGGCGTGGTATACCGGGACGCCGACGGCAACCTCTATGTGCTGGAGGCGGACACCGAGAAGTAAAGCGCGAATGAATTATGGGCCTGCCCAATTCAGATAGAATCAGAAGAAAGGAAGAAAAAGATGCAGAAAACAAGCAAAAAGGCACTGTCTCTGCTGCTGGCGCTTATTATGGCGCTGGGCCTTGTGTCTCCTGCGGCGCAGGTGGCCTGGGCTGAGGACCCGGCGACAGTCCCGGTGCCGGAAGACAACGTCATCACCGAAGGGGGGACCTACTCCCTGGCGGATGACGCCACCGGGACCATCACCATCGGCACGACGGATCCGGTGACCATTATCGGTGCCGGCGTAGAATGGGACGATAGCTATAACTATACGTCCGAAACGATCAAGTATGCAAACCTGAAGTTCGACTGCACCGGCACCCCCGGTGCGAAGCTGACCCTCAAGGACATGTTCCTGGAGGACCGCGCCGACACCAGCCCCCTGGTGAACTTTGACGGGGCTGATAACGAACTGAACATTGAGGGCACCGTGGTCATGGATAAGTACGGCCAGGGTCGCGGCACCTATGCCAACATCCATGTGCCCCAGGAGGCGGCGCTGACCATCGGCGGCAGCGGCACGCTGTACCTGTATAAGACCTCCGGCGGCGCGGGCATCGGCGGCAGCATGAATGAGATGAACGGCGAGATCACCTTCGCCATGACCGGCTCCGCCTTTATCAAGGGCACCAAGCAGGGCGCCGTCATCGGCGCGGGTACCGACGCCAAGGGTGCCGGTACACCGGGTAAGGTGACTTTCCTCTCCGGCGAGTATAACCTCATTTCCAACAGCCGCGGCGCCGTCATCGGCGGCAGCGCCGGCGGCGAGGGCACCTCCCAGGGGACCGAGGTCTACTTCCGTGGCGGCACGGTGAACATCAACACCGATTTCTCCGGCTCCTCCGTGGGCGGCGGCGGATATGATTCCGGCAACGACTCCTCCGGCGGCAGCGTGTATTTTACTGGCGGCTCCGTGCGCACCTATGTGGACAAGAACGCCGCCAAAAACGTGGGCAGCACCGGCTATTATAAGGGCCTGCCCATGCCCGAGGGCGTGAACAACGTCAGCATGACCGCCCTGCGCACCAACGAGGCGGGCGAGGACGTGTACCTGTGCATCGTGGACACCAAGGACATCGCCCCCAATGCCCAGGGCCTTTACAACGTGAAGGTGGACGGCGCGGACTACTATACCGGCGGCCTGCACCAGTACGGCTTTATCCAGGAGGGCCTGGACAAGGGCGAGCAACTTGCCATCACCTCCACCCCCTCCAACTGGTATAAAAACGGCGAGACCCGCCTGTTCCTGTACCTCACCGGCCAGGATCACGAGATCACCATCAACGACAGGATGACCTACACGGCGAAATACAATGCCGATGCAGTGGGCACCATCAACGAGTGCAACGGCAACGCGTTTTCCGGAACGCCGTCTGTGACCATTGCCTTGGACAAGAGCGAGGTGACTCTGGACAAGGCGGGCGACACCGCTCAGCTGAAGGCGACGGTATCGCCCACGGGCTTGCCCGTGGTGTGGTCTTCTGCCGATGAAAAGGTCGCCACTGTGGACGAGACCGGCAAGGTCACCGCCGTGGGCAAGGGCTATACCACCATCACCGCCTCCTGCGGTGCGGCAAAGGCCACGTGCATCGTCTCCGTGGAGTATAAGCGCGTTTACATCTGCCCGTCCCAGGCGGACGCCCAGGTGACGCTCAGCAGCGGCATCGTGTATACCTATCGGGAGGATACCTTCCCGGGCGAGGCCGTGGAGAGCCAGGGCGACCGCCCTGCCGGCATGGCCTATGAGCTGCTCCCCGGCAACTACACCGCCACCATCACCAAGGACGGCTACTAGGCCTCTCAGTTCTCCTTTGCCGTTTCCGAAACCGGCATCATCGCCGCAGTGAACAGCAATAAGCTCAACGGAAACCTGAAAAATTACCTGCTCAAGAACACGGTGAATGTCCTGTCCATCCCCATGACGGAGTTCGTGGCCTCCACCAACCCCGGCGCCTGGGACGGCAAGACCCTGGACGTCAGCTGGTACAGCGAGACGGCCAAATCCATGACCATCACCACCCCGGCCCAGCTGGCCGGTATGGCCGCCATCGTCAACGGCATCTATAACGCGGAGATCACCTGCATTGTGGACGACGCGGACGGCGACGGCGTTGCGGAGAACTACACGCCTGCCGAGTATGCCCGGCTGGCGAACCGCAAGATCATCGCCGGGGCGTCTTCCGGCGATACCAGCGGCCCCAACGGCAACAACATGGTTACCACCAATGACTATTGGTACGGCTTGAAAGCCGATGGCGTTACTCCCGCTGACTTCAGAAATCAGACGGTGTATATCGGCTGCGACCTGGACATGGGCGGCTGGCAGAACGCAGACGGCAACTGGGCCGGCGCCCGCTACATGCCCATCGGCGGCCAGAGCGTGATGCACTACATCGAGTACGGCGGAAGCGATAAAAATGTGTCCGATGGTCTGGCCCACATGGGTGCCTCCTTCAATGGCACTCTGGACGGCCAGGGTCACATTCTGAAGAACGTGTACTGCGACCGTTATGCGGCCGGCAGCAACTTCGGTGATAGCCAGTCCGTGGGTGTCGTGGGCCGCCTGGGCATCCACGACAACGACTACAGTGCGTGGAAGGCGGATAACACCAAGGGCAACTACCCCGCCGTGAACCCCGCCGTGCGCAACCTGGCCCTCACCGGCTATGTCTATGCCCGCCGCAGCGTGGGCGGCATTGTGGGTAAGATCGGCCAGACCTCCGCCAGTAACCTGGGCGACGGCACCACCGGCGGCATTATTGAAAACTGCGTGAACTTTGCCACCGTCCATAATACGGACTCCAAGGGCTGCGGCGGCATCGTGGGCGCAGGCTGGAACCGGGGCATTATCAAGAGCTGCGCCAATTTTGGCAGCATTTCCACCATTTACAATAACCCCACCGGCGGCATCGTCGGCTCTGACGAGGTGCTGGTGAAGAACTGCTACAATATGGGCCAGATCAGCGCAAAAAACACGCGCTACGCCATGGCCATCGGCACCAACAATGGCGGCGCCAGCTGGGAGAGCTGCTACTGGCTCACCGGCTCTGCCCCCGGCGGCGGTGTGTATAATCCCGGCTCCTATAAGAGCGAGATCCATGAGATCACCGATAACTATGATGGCACCACCCTGACGGCGGCTGCATTCATGCAGTCCGATAGCTTTGTGAAGCTGCTCAACGGTGCCAGCGGCCGCAGCTATCAGCTGCCCGGCAGCTCCCCCATTCAGACATACCTGGCCGCCGCAGGCTACCCCAACGCACCGGTGCCCACGGTCTTCACCCAAAGTACGGCTACTGTGGAGAAGGTGGAACTCCAGGCTAACCCCGCCAAGCTCGCCTATGTGGAGACCCAGAAAGTGGACGTCACGGGCATGCAGCTCCTGGCCACCTGGAGCGACGGCAGCAGTGAGCTGCTGGAGAACTACCAGTTCAGTGTGTCCCCCGCGGTGCCCCTGACCCTGGAGGATACCAGGATCACCGTTTCCGGCGTTTATGGCGGAAAGGTTTTCAGCTTTGACATCCCCATCACCGTGGAAAAGCGCGTGGTGAGCGACCTGCGCATCAGCACAGACCCCGACAGAACCATGTTCGCCCAGGGCGAAAAGATCGACCTGACCGGCATGAAGGTGCAGGCCAGCTACAGCGATATCCCCGGAAAGTATATCAATCTCAGCACAGAGGAATACACCACCTCCGTGAGTGAGACCGGCCTGGTCACCGTCACCTACACCTATGCCGGCGTGACCAAGGAGGCCACACTCCAGCTGACCATGCTGGATACTCCCGCCCCCGCGCAGGATGAAGCCGGCAGCTACCTGCTCACCTGCGCCAATGACGTGGCGTGGTTTGGGGGCCTGGTCGCCGGCGGAAAGACGGACGCCAATGCTAAGGTCATGGCGGACATCACCATGCCCGATACCTTCAAGGGCATCGGCGGCAACGCCACACCCTATAACGGAACCTTCGACGGCAACGGCCATACCATCACCGTGAATGTGAATACTGCCAGCTCTGCGGCTCTGTTTGCCGTGGTCAAGGGCGACGCAGTGCTGAAGGACCTCACCGTGGCCGGCTCCGTCACGACCACTGCCTCGTCCACCGGCGCGGCGGGCCTTGTGGCGCAGGTCAGCGGCAGCTCCGGTACCATCACCATTATGAACTGCGTGAACAAGGCCAATGTCACCGCGCCCGCCTATGTGGGCGGCCTGGTGGGCAAGAACACCAGCTCTTGGGTTTCCGTGAACATCATCGGCAGCTCCAATGAGGGTACCATCACTTCCACCGCCGCCAGCAATGCCTATACCGGCGGCCTGGTAGGCCACTATACCAAGGGCATGATCAACGGCTGCACCAACAGCGGCACTATCAATGCCAAGGCCAATAGTGTGGGCGGCCTGGTGGGCCAGATCAAGGGCAACAACAGCGGCATGATCTGCCACAGCAGCAATACCGGCGCCGTCACCGGCAGCCACAACGTGGGCGGCATCATCGGCCATGTGGACTCCTCGAACCCCGTGGTTTCCGAGAGCTTCAACACCGGCGCCGTCACCGCCACCGGTAATAACGCCAACAGCGGCGTGGGCGGCATCATTGGCTACAGCAAGGGCACCGTGTCCGATGTGTATAACTGGGGCACCGTCAGCAGTACCAACGCCCAGGCCACCAACTTCGGCGTAGGCGGCATCATCGGCCACACCATGGGCTACGAAAAGAAGCTGGTGACCAACGCCTATAACGCCGGCGAGCTGGTGAAGGCCAGCGACAACGCTTATCTCGGCGGCATCGTGGGCCGCACAAGCGGCTATGCAAATGCGGAGCTGGAAAACACCTACTTCCTCGAGTCCGGTGAGCTGGGCCCCGTGGGCGATTATAACGGAAGCCCGCTCAAAGTCACCGGCCAGCCCAAGACCTCCGACGAGCTGAAGGCTTTGGCTCCTACCCTGGGAGATAAGTTTGCCTCCAACAGCGCCGGCTACCCGCTGCTGCGCTGGCAGACCATCACCAAGGTGGAAGCGGTTCCCGCCACCTGCACCCAGCCCGGCACGGCAGGCTATTGGAAGGATGCCGACGGCAACCTGTACAGCGATGCCTACGGCGAGACCAGGATCACGGAGCCCACGGCCATCCCGGCGCTGAACCATAAGAATGCGCAGAAGACCGAGGCTCAGGCCGCTACCTGCGGTTCTGCCGGCCACGAGGCCTACTGGACTTGCCCGGACTGCGGCAAGTATCTGGCAGATGAAAACGGCCAAATGGATACCGGCAAGACCTTCGACACCGCGGACAGCTTTACTGTGGCAGCCACCGGCATCCACACATGGGATGAGGGCGTGGTGACCGTCGAGCCCACGGTGACGGCCGAGGGTGAGAAGCTCTACACCTGCACGGTGTGCAGCGCCACCAGGACCGAGAAGCTGCCTATGCGGGTGCTCACCGAGATGAAGATGGTTCCCGCCACCTGCACCCAGCCCGGCACGAAAGCGTACTGGACGGATGCAAACGGCAACCTGTACAGCGATGCCCAGGGGCTGAATAGTATCAACGAGCCCGCGGCCATCCCGGCGCTGAATCACAAGGATGCGCAGAAGACCGAGGCCCAGGCCGCCACCTGCGGGGCCGCCGGCCACGAGGCCTACTGGACCTGTCCGGACTGCGGCAAGTATCTGGCCGATGAAAACGGCCAGATGGATACCGGCAAGACCTTCGACACTGCGGATAGCTTTACCGTGGCCGCTACCGGCATCCACACATGGGATGAGGGCGTGGTGACCGTCGAGCCCACGGTGACGGCCGAGGGTGAGAAGCTCTACACCTGCACGGTGTGCAGCGCCACCAGGACCGAGAAGCTGCCTATGCGGGTGCTCACCGAGATGAAGATGGTTCCCGCCACCTGCACCCAGCCCGGCACGAAAGCGTACTGGACGGATGCAAACGGCAACCTGTACAGCGACGCCCAGGGCCTGAATAGCATCAACGAGCCTGTCATCCTCCCGGCGCTGAACCACAAGAATGCGCAGAAGACCGAGGCCCAGGCCGCCACCTGCGGTTCTGCCGGCCACGAGGCCTACTGGACCTGCCCGGACTGCGGCAAGTACCTGGCCGATGAAAACGGCCAAATGAATACCGGCAAGACCTTCGACACGGCGGATAGCTTTACTGTGGCTGCTACCGGCATCCACACCTGGGATGACGGCGTAGTCACCGTTGAGCCCACGGCGACGTCCGAGGGCGTGAAGGTTTATACCTGCGCCGACTGCGGCGAAACCCGGACCGAGTCCGTTCCCAAGCTGGCGGACAGCGGTGAAAAGCCCAACGACAGCAGCGTAAAGACCGGCGACAGCGGCGTGCTGCTGTGGGTGGCTCTGTTCTCCGCGGCTGCATTGGGCACCTGCGTGCTGACGAGAAAAAAGCGCGAAGCGTAAGCGTATTTTCCGGGTATAGGAAAAGCAAAAAAACCGGGGCATAAGCCCCGGTTTTTTTGCGCCAAGTTTCCGGATAAAGGGGAAAACTACAAGGGCCAAACGCCGGGGCACGCGTCCCGGCGTTTGACATTTCATGGGGGATTTGAGAATTCCCAAAGAAATCTCTTGACAGGTAACCGTTCGGTTGCTATAATAAAGGTAACCGAACGGTTACATACATAAAAGGAATGAGAGCATGGCCGGAGATACAAAGGAGCGCATCCTGGAAGCCGCCCTTGCACTGTTTGCGCGGAGCGGGTATTTGGGGACCTCTATGAGCGATATAGCCAAGGAGCTGGGGATCACAAAAGGCGCGCTGTACAAGCACTACACCAGCAAGCAGGAGATACTCAGCAGCATTGTGGAGCGCATGGATCAAATGGATCATGAACGGGCCGAGGCCTATGAAATGCCGGAAACGGGGCCCGACGGCTTTGTGGAGGCGTACCTGCACACGCCCATCGAGAAGATCCGCGCATACGGCATGGCGCAGTTTGACCACTGGACCAAGGACCCGTTTGCCTCAAATTTCCGCAAAATGCTGACCCTGGAGCAGTACCGGGATCCGAAGCTTGCGCAGCTTTATCACGACTACCTTGCCACTGGGCCCACCGGGTACATGGCTGCGATCTTCCGCAAGCTGACGCCTTCCGATGACGCTGCCATGCAGCTGGCGCTGGAATTTTACGGCCCGATGTTCCTGCTTTACAGCGTTTATGACGGAGCGGACGAAAAAGAAAGCGTTGCGCCTATGCTCCGCGCACACATAGACCGGTTTATCGCCAAGGTCGAATCCGCCTGCAGAAAGTCGGGTGTATCGGCGGGAGAGAAGAAAGAGGAGGTTTTACAATGAATTGCCCCAAATGCGGAAAAGAAATGAAAGCGGGCTATCTGTTCAGCAGCAAGGACGGCGCGTTCAGCTTTGCGGCGGCGGTGCCGGGTCCCTTTGAGAACGCGAAAAACACCGCCGGCTTTGTGAAGATCACCGCTCTGAAGGTGGGTGGGCGGACAAGCGTTCCCGCTTGCTGCTGCGATGGATGCGCCATAGTCGTCCTGTCATACGGAAAGGAAGCGAAGGAAGTATGAAGCTCTATTTTGGAAACACCGTAACAGCGGTGACGACCGTTATGATCCTGGCTCTGCTTGGCTTTATCGGCTGGTCGGTGTTCAGCCGCGAGACCATTCAGTATTGGGGCCGCAGAACGATTCTTGTGCTGATTTTCGGCCTTGTGATCTGCTGCTTTGCAGCGGCGCGGGACGGCCTGGATAAGAGCATCCAGCACGCCATCGACGGCAGCTGTGCGCCGGGCCTGTTCCCGCTGGTCAGCATCCCCACCATTGTCGGCTGCATCGGCGCATTGCTGATCGTCGTTGCCGCCATCGCCACGCCCATTGCAAAGACGCAGCACTGGCGGGAAATTTGGTTCTATATCATGTCCGGCGGCGCGGTGCTGAAGATCGTGACCATGGAGATCGCCCGGATCGTGCTCTGAACCGGAAAAGGAGGTAAGCTATGCCACAGATGAACAAGGGCGGAAAATTTATTTTCGGCGAATCAGAGATCCGTCCCGATGGCCGGGTGCAGTTTCCGCCCCAGGCGGTAGAGGAATACCGTATCGCATCGGAGGGAAAGGTATATCTGTTTACCGGGAGCAAGGTCACGGGCGGCTTCTGCGTAACGCGGCAGGGTCTGCTGCTGCCGTCAAAGCTGGGGCATATTCTGACCGACACGCCGCTTCTCTTGCGGTACGAAGCCCCGGCCGGCACCTTTGTTCCCTATAAGGGGCGTTCATACTGCTGGACAGCAGTTTCGGAGTCCGGCGAGATCACGCTGACGGAAGAAATGCTGTCGTTTCTCCAGCTGGAGCCCGGAATGCGGCTCCTGTCCATCCGCAGCAGTGACATTGCGTTCACCATGGGGGCCAAGGGGCCGCTTTTGGAAAAAGCGGCGCATTTCCGGGGTGAAATGCCGCGGTTTTAACTGCGCAGGAGTTATAGGTATAGCGATGATGCATAATTTTTTGCCCGGCGGGTATCCTACCCTCTAGAAAAGGAGGGGGTCGCTATGACGCAGCAAAATTCGCCTGATGAGGAAAAGAAGCAGGACCCAAAACCGGATCAGAAGACGGACAGGATCGTGGAGCTGGGCTCCTCTGTGGTGACCAATCGCCACGGCACCATCCATTGCCTGACTATCATCGGACAGATCGAGGGACATACCAACGCCCCGGATAATGCCAAGACCACAAAATACGAGCATCTCCTGCCGCTTTTGGCGTCTTTGGAGGAGTCTGACGAGGTGGACGGGGTGCTGATCCTGCTGAACACCGTTGGCGGCGATGTGGAAGCGGGCCTGGCTCTGGCGGAGATGATCGCCGGCATGACCAAGCCCACGGCCACCCTGGTGCTGGGCGGCGGCCACTCCATCGGCATCCCCCTGGCGGTCTCCGGCCGGATCAATATGATCGCGCCTTCGGCCTCCATGACGGTGCATCCGGTGCGTATGAGCGGCACCATGATCGCCGCGCCCCAGACCTACCGCTATTTTGACAAGCTCCAGGAGAGCATCGTCCGCTTTGTAGCGGCCCATTCCCAGATTCGGGCGGAGACCTTCCGGGAGCTGATGCTGCGCACGGATGAGATGGCCAACGACGTGGGCAGCGTCCTCTATGGGGAGGATGCCGTGGCCCTGGGACTCATGCAGCAGGTGGGCACGCTGAAGGATGCCCTGGCGGCGCTGTATCGGGCCATTGACGAGGATAAGAAGCAGCGGGATAAGAACTGAAAAATCATGATAATAGCAGAGCGGCGCACAGGCATTTGCCTGTGCGCCGCTTTTGCATGTTTGCGCATATCAATCTAAGAGCCGCAGCATATCCTCCGGCAGAGGGGCGGTGACGTCCAGCACCTCCTCTGTGACGGGGTGCCGCAGGTGAACGGCGTAGGAGTGCAGCGCCGGCCGGGAAATGAGGGCCTTGTCCTCCGTGCCGTAGAGCCAGTCTCCCGCCAGGGGATGGCCTATTTCGGCCATGTGCAGCCGCAACTGATGGGTGCGGCCCGTACGGGGCACAAGGCGCAGCAGGGACAGGCCGTTTCGCTGCGCCAGCACTTCATAGTCCGTGTGGGCCGGTGCGCCCTGGGGGTCAATGTGCCGCTTGAGCAGGGAATCACGGTCCCGGTCGATGGGCAGGTCAATGTGTCCCGACGCCGGCTCCGGCGTACCCAGGCAGATGCCCCGGTATTCCCGGTAGAAGTCCCCGGAGTGGAGCAGGGCCATACACCGGGCGTGGATATACCCGGATTTTGCCGCCACCATGACCCCGGTGGTGCCCCGGTCCAGGCGGTTCACCCCGTGGTACTGGTCACTGTGGAGATAGTGGGCCACGGCTCCGGCCACGGTCACCGGCTCCTGGGTCAGGGCGGCGCAGTGGACGGTGATGCCAGCGGGCTTATTGAGGATCAGCAGGTCCTCATCCTCCCACAGGATGGAGAGGGGAAAGTCCACCGGGTGCAGATTGGGGTTGTGGCAGGGCGGATCGGACACATCCGCCGCAAGTCGGTCGCCGGTATGGCACAGGGCTGCCACGGTGACCGGCACGCCGTTGAGGGTTATGCCGCCCTCGCGCCATTTGATGGACTTGAGCAGGGAGGAGGACAGGGCAAAATGCTGACGCAGCAGGTGCTTTACCGTGACGCCGTCCTCCCGGGCGGTGACAGTGTGTGTAAGAATTCTCATATATCAGAGCCTCCGGGGCTGGATTTTTTCAAACGAATATGATACTATGACCCTATCAAACAAGAGAAGGAGCTGTTTTTATGGCATCTAAGGTATATTGGGCGGACTTCCGGGCGGATTTCCGGGAAAACCTGCAGCAGAAGCTGACCCGTCTGATGAAAACTGCCGGCATGGGCGAAATTGACTTCGACAACAAGTATGTGGCCATCAAAATGCACTTTGGCGAGCCGGGCAACCTGGCGTTCCTGCGCCCCAACTGGGCAAAAACCGTGGCGGATTTCGTGAAAGAGCGGGGCGGCAAACCTTTCCTCACCGACTGCAACACCCTCTATGTGGGCGGCCGCAAGAATGGGCTGGACCACTTGGATACAGCCATGCTCAACGGTTTTAACCCCATGACCACCGGCTGCCAGGTGATCATCGCCGACGGCATCAAGGGCAATGACGAGGTGGAGGTGCCGGTTGAGGGCGGCGAATATGTGAAGAATGCCAAGATCGGCCGGGCTGTCATGGATGCGGATGTGTTTATTTCCCTGACCCATTTCAAAGGCCATGAATCTGCCGGCTTCGGCGGTGCGCTGAAGAACATCGGTATGGGCTGCGGCAGTCGTGCGGGCAAGATGGAGCAGCACAACGCTGGCAAGCCCCATGTGGAGCAGGAGTACTGCGTGGGCTGCAAAATGTGTACCAAGATCTGTGCCCACAGCGCTATCACTGTGGAGGATCGGAAGGCGTCCATTGACCACAATAAGTGCGTGGGCTGCGGCCGCTGCATCGCCGTGTGCGCCCGCAACGCCATCACCGTGAATTTTGACGAGTCCCACACCAACCTGAGCCGGAAAATGGCCGAGTACACCAAGGCTGTGGTGGACGGGCGGCCCTGCTTCCACATTTCCCTGGTCATCGATGTGTCGCCCAACTGCGACTGCCATGCGGAGAACGACGCGGCTATCGTGCCCAACGTGGGTATGTTTGCTTCCTTCGACCCGGTGGCCCTGGATATGGCCTGCGTGGATGCGGTGAATGCTCAGCCCGTCCTCCATGGCTCTGCCGCCGACGCTGGGGACTGCCACGACCATGACCATTTCCACCGCATCCATCCGGACACCGATTGGGCGAGCTGCCTGGAGCATGCCGAAAAGTTGGGCCTGGGCACCCGGGAATATGAGCTTGTCAAAATTTGACAGATAAATAATCCGTAAATTAGCAAGCACACATTTTAACAAATGTGAATAATCTGAAAAGAATCTTTCCTTCGACAAAATAAACTTGAAAGTTTTTGCAACATATGTTAAAATTGGTTAACATAATGAATTGGAAAGTGGGGGAAAGAGAGGTTGTGAAACAGAAATTTGTTCCCGAATATGAAGGGGAGCTGCGAAAGCACGCGCTGCAGATCCCTCGGTGCATCAGCGAGTGCAGCGGCATCCGGGTGTTCGGGCG
The DNA here is from genome assembly GCA_945868085.1 of uncultured Oscillibacter sp. Classification (GTDB taxonomy): domain Bacteria; phylum Bacillota; class Clostridia; order Oscillospirales; family Oscillospiraceae; genus Vescimonas. The sequence continues at coordinate 2,763 of CAMBKF010000034.1, read as the reverse complement.
GCGCATCAAGTCCCTGGTTTTTTCCACGGATGTGGCCATTATCAAGAACATCAATGCCGATGCGGTGATCGCCGTATATAATTTTACACCCCAGCCCAGCATAACGCAAGCCATTATCAGCGTTTCCGATGTGCCGGTGTTTGCCGGTGTGGGCGGCGGTTATACCAATGGGCAGCGGTCCGTGAATATGGCGGCGGCAGCGGAGCAGCTGGGCGCTTTCGGTGTGGTCTGCAACGCCATGATCACCAACGATACCATCCGCGACATCAAGAGCATGGTAGAGGTTCCGGTGGTGTTCACGGTAGTTTCGGAGCATGTGGACCTGGATAAGCGGCTGGCAGCCGGCGTGGACATTGTGAATGTGTCCGGTGCCGCCCGGACGCCGGAGATCGTGGCGGAAATTCGCGCCAAATATCCGGAGCTGCCCATCATCGCTACCGGCGGCCCCACGGATGAGACCATTTTGGCGGCCATCCGGGCCGGGGCCAACGCCATTACATACACGCCGCCCAGCAGCAAGGATCTGTTTGCCAAGGACATGCAGGAGTATCGGGACTGGTATGAGGCCCACCGCAGCCAGGTGGACGAGATGCTCAATGAGGAGTAAAAAATCGGAGAGGGGAAACCCTCTCCGATTTTTGTGTGGTTTTTGCTTTACATGGCCAGGTAGGCGTCGCACTTCTGATTTGCCTCAAAGGCGACCTTCTCCTCGTCGATGGTCACCAGCTTGCCGTGCTCCACAGTGACCTTACCATTGACCACGGTATAGTCCACGGGGCCCCGGACGCCCACGGTGCCCAGCACGGACTTGGGATCGTAGCAGGAGCCCACCAGCTCCAGGCGGCGGCTGTCGATCAGGAATAGGTCGGCGCACTTGCCCGCGGCGATCTGCCCGATGTCGTCCCGGCCCAGCAGACGGGCGCTGCCCCGGGTGGCCATCTTCAGGATGTCATAGCCGGTGGGAGCCTCGCGGCTGGAGTTCAGCCGGTGCAGCAGGAAGGCAACCCGCAGCTCCTCCATGAGGCTGGAGCCGTCGTTGGAGGCGCTGCCGTCCACGGCCAGGCCCACGGGCACGCCCAGCTTCAGCATCTCCGGGATCCGGGCGATGCCGGAGGAGAGCTTCATGTTGCTGATGGGGCAGTGGGCCACGCCGGTGCCGGTCTTGGCCAGCACCCGCAGTTCCTCGTCGTTGAAGTGGATGCCGTGGGCGAACCATACATCCTCACCGATCCAGCCCAGGCGCTCCATGTATTCCAGGGGGCGGACGCCCTCCCGCTGGAGCATGAAGTTCTCCTCGTCCTTGGTCTCGCACAGATGGGTGTGCAGGCGCACGCCGTACTGCCGGGCCAGGATAGCGCTTTCCCGCAGCAGATCGGCGGAAACGGAGAAGGGGGAGCAGGGGGCCAGGGCCACCCGGTGCATGGCGCCATAGGAGGTGTCGTGATATTTTTCAATGACCCGGGCGGAGTCCTTCATGATCTCGTCCACGGTCTGTACCACGCTGTCCGGGGGCAGACCGCCGTCCTTCACGCTCAGGTCCATGCTGCCCCGGCTGCAGTACATACGGATGCCCAGTTCATCGGCGGCGGCAAACTGGGTGCCCAGCAGGTCGCCGGCGTGGGCGGGGAACACATAGTGGTGGTCAAAGCAGGTGGTGCAGCCGTGCTTCATCAGCTCGCCCATGCCCGTCAGGGAGGACAGGCGGATGACTTCGCTGTCCAGGTTTTTCCAGATCTCATAGAGGGTTTTCAGCCAGTCAAACAGCTCCATATTCTGCACCTTGGCCAGGTTGCGGGAAAAGACCTGGTACAGATGATGGTGGGTGTTCACCAGTCCGGGATAGCACAGCATGTGAGAGCCGTCGATGGTGCGGTCGGCCTCGGCATCAAGACTTGCGCCGATTTTTTCGATGAATCCGTCCTTGCACAGAATGTCCACATTCTGAAGGACCTGGTCCTTGTCGTCGCAGGTAACCAGCTGGGAAATGTTCTTGATCAGCAGGGTAGACATAGTTTATCCTCCTTAAATTCAAAGAAAAAAGAGCAGGCCCACACGGGCCTACTCTTTTCATATGGTGTCAGCGTTCCTCGCGGAAGTAGGAGAGACCGAGGGACGCAGGGGGCTGATCCTCGCGTTTCTTACGCAGGGATACAACGATCAGCACGATCAGCGTGATGACATAGGGCAGCATCTTGTACAGCTCCTTGATGGCCATCTGGCCGCCGGGGGTGGGCAGATAGATGTTCAGGATGTACAGACCACCGAACAGGATGGAGGCCAGGATGCTGACGTTGGGACGCCAGATGGTGAAGATGACCAGTGCGATAGCCAGCCAGCCGCGGTCACCGAAGGCGTTGTTGGACCATACGCCGTTGGCGTAGTCCATAACATAGTACAGACCGCCCAGGCCCGCGACCATGGAGCCGACACAGGTAGCCATGTACTTGTACTTGGTAACGTTGATACCGGCGGCATCGGCGGTGGAAGCGCTCTCGCCCACGGCGCGCAGATGCAGGCCGGGACGGGTGTGGTTCAGGAAGTAGGAGGCAACCACAGCCATGATGATGGCAAAATACGCCAGGAAGCCATAGGACAGGAACAGCTGTCCAAACCAACCGGTAGTGGTGGCGCCGGGGAGGGAGGTCTTGAAGAAGTTGCTGGTGGTGGTGAGGGCAATGGAGGGGACCTCGCTGCCGGTGAGCTTAATAAGGGAGCCGCCGAAGAAGTTGCCCACGCCCACGCCGAAGGTGGTCATGGCCAGAC
>CAMBKF010000033.1 GCA_945868085.1 uncultured Oscillibacter sp. | reverse complement strand
TGAGATCTTTGACCTCCGGGGCAAGGCTCTCAATCGTGCCGCCCAGATTGCAAAGGCGGTGGGTGCGTTTGGTACGTTCGCCTTTCTCCAGATACTTCTTTCGGTTCTCCAGACGCTCCAGCTTGTGCCAGCTTATCGAAGGGATACACGAACAGAAGATACGGAAGGTTTAGCAAAAACAGTTTTTTCATGTTCATCTCTGCACGCTCCGATCTTTGACCTTTACTTTCTCCCGGTCAATGGTGCGGTGTTCCGCTTTATCCGCTGCCTGTTCCTTCGCCTGGGTCAGCCGCTCCCGAATGGAGGGTTTTTCCTCACGGCTCATTTTCCGGCTGGCAAACTCCTGAAATGCCGCTGTGATAGCATCTGCGTCCCGGCTTTTGAAAAAGACCAGGTATCGGGGCTGCTCTGCGGCGGTGTCCTTCTTCAAGGCAAAATCCACATGATATTTCTTTGCCACACGGGAGAAAGCCTTGATATTCTTGTCGCTGATCTCGATATTGGCAAGACCGGCGTTCTGGCTGGCAAGCTGTTTAAGGCTCTGCCTGCCGCGGTAGATTTTGGGCTTCTGGCTTTTCTGGATTTCCTCCAGAAATTTTTTGACAGCCTTTTCAAAGACCTGCTCGCTTAGCTTGGCTCCGTCAACAATGAGCGTCACGGCGCCCCGCGTTACTTCCTCCTGCATTTAGCCTCGCCCCCTTTGTCCGTCCCCGTACATATCGTGCTGCACCAGGGAAGAATAGTAGCTGTTGATGGTGGTCGGGGCGTTATACAGCGCCGCCAGAAGGTATTTCTTGATATTGCGGACATAGGTGGTGTTGCCCTTCATGCAGTCCATGACATACTGAACATGGGAACTGTCCAGCTTCATAAACCGGGACTTTACCACCTCCGCCGGATAGTCGTCTCCGGCAATGCGGATGACTTTGCGGGCAGAGCACACGGTATCCACGATCAGGTCAACGATCTCGTCAAGCTGCTCACGGTCGATATGGCTGTCCTGCACCAGATAGCTGTACTCGATGTTATCCAAAATCACTTCACGATAACATTCTCTGGCTCCCATCCGATCCGTTCCCATCCTTGCCCCTGCGGGGGTAGGGGGATTTGATTGGATAGGATTTGATAGTTCAGTATTTGATAAATCAGTCTTTGTTTGATTAGTATTTAATTGTGCGGGGTTTTCCGTACACGGTTCCACCGTATCCGGGATACCCATATCCGGGTTTTCCGTATATGGCTTTGCCGTACCCGGTAAAGGCGTACCTGGGCTTGACGACGGCTCACACTGAGGCGTTTCGTAAATGACATACTCGGTATCCGTGATCTTGCCTTTTTCGTCCCGAAGCTGGGTGCGCCGGATATACCCGTGGGTTTCCAGCTCCTTCAAGGCCGCACCGATGCTGTCCACACCTTCCCGACAGATCGCCGCAAGACCTCTGGTGGTGTAATTCCACTCGTCAGGGAGCGACAGCATCATGGACAGCAGCCCCTTGGATTTCAAGGTCAGCGTCCGATCTTTCAAGTGATGGTTCGACATGACCGTATAATCACGGGTCTTTTCAATACGAAAAACAGCCATCTTCGCACCTCCTTCCTGTGAAAACAAAAAGTGTTGATTTTGAGCGGTTTATTCGTCTGTACGCCTCCGTTGCCTTCCACATGGGAAAACATCCACGCCCTGTTCAGAACGCAAGCCACAGAGGAAGAAACAGAATATTTTCCGCTGATTTTGATACAGTTTTCAGTCGGCTACCTCTCACGATCTTTATGGTCATAGTGGAGGTCACCCGAAAGAACCTTCGCATGGTTGCGGATTTTGATGTGTCCCTTCTCCTGATTCTCCAAAGCCTTGCTGTATCCGGCATCGGTCAGGAACAGGCGCATTTTTTCACCCTTCCAGCCAACAGGCGAGTCATGGGTAAGAACATCAAAGACGATCATGTGTCGGGTTGCCGGGTCAAAACGCTCCAATGCCATAATGTCATGGCCGGATAACTTCTGCGCCCCGGATCGCTGTCTGGTTTCTGCCAGCATTTCCCCGATGGTGCGGGCTTTCTCGGGCAGACGGTATTCGGTCTGCACCTTGCGGATCAAATCCATGCACTCCTGATCCGACAGAGGGCGGAGCTTGTCCAGAAGGCTTTCCGCCGTTTCTTTCGTCGCCGGGTTCGGCGCATAGCGCCATGTCATGTAAATCTCATTCAGGGCGGCGTTCTGATTGGTACTTTCAATCTGAAACACCATCCTCATTTCTGCTTCTGTCAGTTTCATTGCCAGCCTCCTTCAAAATGGGTATAAAAAAACGCCATAGGTTTTTTGAGCCTACGGCGTTTCTTGCAATATTCACAATTCCAAACTTTCCAGCCACTCGTCAAAAGATTTCTTGGAAACACGGATCGCATTTCCTATGCGGACGATCCTGAACTCCTCCTGCTTGACGAGCTGATATGCAGTTGTGCGGCCGATGTTGAGCATGGCTACGATCTGTTCCACGGTGTATGTACGCGGTTCCGGCAGTGACTTTTTCTCTTTCTTGTCCATAGTAACCTCCATGTATTTGTCTTGTCATTTTGACTAAAGGGGTGTAGAATGACTGTAACAATCTGTTTCTTTAACAGTGTTCCTGCTAAGAGTTTGCTAATAGGACCATCCAACAGACACATAAAACTGCGTCAGAATAGGGGTTTTGCACCATAAAGTTCGTTTACTACAAGTCATTCTGCGTAATGGATGATATTGGAAGTTACACCCGAACCGTGTATCACATGGTAAGCCATACTCCTAAGCGTAAGGTCGGGGGTTCGAATCCCTTCTGGGACGCCAATCAGCACCGCTGCAAGCCTTTTTGCAGGCTTGCAGCGGTGCTGTTTTGTTGAGTCCGGCAGCTTGTCGATGGTCGGATGTGCATCGGTTTTGCAGCAGATGCTAATTCCGAAAGCTGCTCAGCCCGGGCCTATTCCCATCGGAAGAAACGAACGGCGAGAATGGTGCAAAGTGCGGCAACTCCAAGCATGACTCCAATCGGCAGCAAGATGCTCCCTGTGCTGACACCTAAAAATGTGTTTTTCATCATCGTAAGTCCCTGCGTCAGCGGGAAAACGCTGACGATCTTCTGCATCGCCTTTGGCATGACCTCAATCGGCAGCGTTGTGCCGGAAAAGACCAGCATGGGGAAATAGAGAATCGAGGCAATGACGCTGGCCTGCTTGGTGTCCTTCGCCACGCCGCCCACCAGCATACCGACTGACAGAGTCGAGAGCATAGTAAGCATCCAGCTTCCAAGGAAAGCGAGAAACGAACCATGCAGCCGCACGCCCCACAAAAGCGCCGCAACTGACAGCGTTGCAAGGGACACAGCACAGTAGACGATATACATGGACAGCTCAACGCCCAGAATGAATACCGGGCTGACCGGCGTAACACGCAGCCGTTTGAGAATCTTCATCTCTCGAAGGCCTGATACTGCCAGCGGCAGGCCCATAAGTCCGCTTGCACAAATGGCAACTGCGCTGACGGCTCCGAAAGACTGCTCCATGAATGTATAGTCCGCACCGTCATAGGCGGGCTTTGTCCCGTAAATGATGCCGAGGATGATGAAGATCACAAACGGCATGATGATGGCGAAGATCGGCATATTCATATCTCGCAGGCTAAGCTTCAGCTCCGTTTTCAGATAAGTAAAAAAGCGTTTCATGCGTCCACCTCCTCATCGGACAGCTGCAAATACGCGTCCTCGAAGCGTTCACAGCCACACTGAGTCTTTGCCTGCTCCACGGTTCCGCGGAAAACGGGAGTACCCTTTTTCAAAATGCAGATCTCATCGCACAGCGCCTCAACTTCATCCATAAAGTGAGAAGTCAGAAAAATCGTAAGACCCTGTTCTTTTAAGCCCTCCAGCGTTTTCCATACGCCGCGCCGTGCCTTTGCATCAAGTCCGGTGGTCAACTCATCGAGAAACACCAGCTCCGGCTGTGGGATCAGCGCCAGTACGATAAAAAGCCGCTGGCGTTCGCCGCCCGACAGACCTTTGACCGGTGTGTTTGCCTTATCCCCAATACCGAACTGCTCACACAGATTGTGCCAATCGGCAGGGCTGCGGTAAAGGCTTGCGGTTTCCTCACAAAGCTCTGAAACCTTGATTTCTTTCTGATAGTCGCCCTCCTGAAACTGCACGCCGATGCGCTGAAAAAGTGTGCGGCGCTTTTTCTTTGGGTCTTTTCCAAGCAGACGCACGGTTCCGCTGTCGGCCTGTTTTGTGCCGAGCATACATTCGATCGTGGTGCTTTTTCCTGCACCGTTTGCACCGAGCAGTCCGAATACCGTTCCGCTTTTTACCGAAAGGTCCAAATGATCGACCACGGTTTTTCCGGCATAGGTTTTGGTCAGTCCTTCAACAAAAATCGCTTCGCTCATTTCTGAACCCTCCTGACTGCTCGCAGCTCGATATAGCCGCGCTGACCACGGGGTTCAAGCTGGATGCGCGGGTTTTCGTCGTCCCAGCGGTAGCCGACAACGGACGGATCATAGCTGTCCATCGCCGCCTGCACGGTGCGGATGGCTTCACAGTAGTCCTCCTCGCGGAAGGGCTGACCCTGAAACATCAGATATTCCGCCTCAGGCAGATGGATGGTGTCGAAGCCTTCCGGGATCATCCCCATGTAATCGGTTTCGACCTCCACGCCCTGCACATAGGTAGAGGTGTTCGGCTTTTTGTACCTTTCGGGCAGCCATAGGGAAACCGGCTCTCCGCAGAGCGACTTCATGCTCATGAGGATGCCCCATACATCACAGCTGACTTCCTCACAGTAGGGGAAATAGTCTGCCGCCTGCCTGCCGCGTTTGATGATACACAGACGTTCCGGCTTGCGGACGACCTGTACGAAAATCGGTTGAATGTTTGACAAGTCGATGTTCTCCTTTCTCAGTTCACGATATTTTGCACCGTAAGGAATGAAGAAGGTAATCGGAACGGGATTTTTCATGTAGTCGCTCGGGTTCAGACCGAACTCCCGGCAAAATGCCCGCGTGAAGGTGTCTACATTGGTAAAACCGGCATCCATCGCCGCGTCGATGACTTTGACATCTCCGCTGCGAAGCTGTTTTGCCGCTTCTGTCAGCCGGTATTTTCTGATATACTCAGTCGGTGTAAGACCAAGGCAGTCCCGGAACAGCCGATAGGAATACCACGGAGAAAACAGCGATGCCCGCGCAAGATCGGACAGCTTGATTTCCTCCGTTTTATTCTTTTCTATGTAGTCCTGCATACGCTGGACAGCCAAAACCTGTTCCGTCATCCTTCTCAACTCCTTACCGAAATATTATACCGTGCCAGGAGAATTATCTCTCGACGTTTTTTGCTGTTTTACTGCCGTACAGCAAAGGCCAGCACAGTTTATACGGGCAAAGCCGTCACGCCCGCTGGTGCGCGGCGGCTTTGCCCGTGTCAGTCAATGGGACTATCTCTACAAACGGACGGTATGTCCAAAACCTCTATACCCCGGCGCATGGCATAGGCGATGGTCTTCTGTGTGCCGCCGGGAAGGCCGTCATGCACGGCGATGAGTAGGGACGCATGATCCACCAAATAGCGGTTACGCCGCTGCATGCAGCCCGGCGAATATTCCTCCTGTACCACGGTCTCATAATTGCAGCGGCGCAGGAGCCGCTGATACCGGGCCCGGTCCTCCCTGCCCCAGCGATCCGCCTGGCCGGGAAAAGGGATCACGGCCTCCAGGGATACATCCGTGTGGATCCCTTGCAGACGCTGGACCGCCTCGCAGAACCAAAAGTCGCTCCCCCGGGCCATGCCGCACAAAAAATGCCGGTACCCCTGGTCATAGGCGGCCAGCACCGCGTCAAACAATCTCTCCTTCAGCTCCGCACAGCGGACATCCGATTCGTTCTCTCCCCAGGGCAGCTTTTCCGGACGGTGGCCGGTGAAACTGCAGGTCACTTGCCTGGCTCGCACACGCATCCCCTCTCTTTCTCGTCTATAATAGAACATGTTTTCGATTTTGTAAAGTCTTTTTTGTAAAAGTCGGAAATAATATGCAAATTTTCGTCTAAAATTTTACTTGCATTTTCCGGAGCCCCGGTATATACTGTGGGCAGTGAACAAACGAATATTTGTCTTCGAGGCGGGGTGTGATTCCCCACCGGCAGTATAGTCTGCAAGCGGCCCTTGGGCTGCACGAACCGGTGCGATCCCGGTACCGACAGTATAGTCTGGATGAGAGAAGGCGTGTACGGCATATTCTGGTATGCTCTTTTTAATGCGTGCACCTTGGAAGACAGTTTCCGGGTGTTCCACACATTGAAAGGAGTATTTTTTTATGACTCAAAAGCAAAAGACCCATCACCTGGCCGTGGCGGCCATGCTGACGGCTGTAGCCGCCGTGCTGCAATTCGTGGAGTTTTCCATCCCCCTGGTACCCTCGTTCATCAAGTTGGACATCTCCGACCTGCCCGCCCTGCTGGGCACCTTCTCCCTGGGCCCCGTGTACGGCGTGGCCATCCAGCTGGTGAAGAACCTGCTGCACCTGCCCTTTGGCTCCAGCGCCGGCGTGGGTGAACTGTCCAACTTCATCCTGGGCGCGATCTTCGTCTTTGCCGCCGGTATGATCTACAAGCGCAGCAAGAGCCGCAAGAGCGCCCTGGTGGGCTCTATTGTCGGCGCCGCCGCCATGGCGCTGGTCAGCGTGGTCACCAACTACTTCATCGTCTACCCCGCCTATGTGGTGCTGTATAAGCTGCCGCTGGATGCCATTGTGGGCATGTACGAGGCGATCCTGGGCGGTGTGTCCCATGTACCCACGCAGAACGCGCTGCTGAACTGCCTGTTGGTGTTCAATGTCCCCTTCACCCTGGTCAAGGGCCTGCTGGACACGGCACTGTGCTTCCTTATTTATAAGCCCCTGTCGCCCCTACTGCACCGCTGATAAAAGCCACTCGAAAAAAGGCCTGCCGCCTGCGGTTGGCAGACTTTGCAAGACTTTCTGGCAAACCGAAAAGCTCCGATTCCAAAGGAATCGGAGCTTTTTTATTCTGTATCAGCTGTTTGCGGCAGCGGCCTGCTGCACTTCCTCGGCCTGCGCCGCCTGGCGGTTCACGACCTCCGGATCCCGGAAGGTGGGCACCGTCTTGCGGATAACATCCAGCACCGCGGACTGATCCTCGGTCTTGATGGCCTCGCGCACCAGGTCCAGCTTGTGATCCACCTCCGCGCGGGTCAGCTTCTTGTCCCGCTCGATGAAGATCATATCGTTGTCGGTCTTATCCAGCTCCTCGGTCTTCATCAGCAGCTCCTCATAGAGCTTTTCGCCGGGACGCAGACCTACCTCCACGATGTCAATGTCCTTATACGGGGTGTAGCCGGACAGGCGGATCATATTCTCCGCCAGGCTCAAAATCTTCACCGGCTTGCCCATATCCAGCACATAGAGCTCGCCGTTGTGGGCCATGGCGCAGGTGACCATCACCAGCTGCACCGCCTCGGGAATGGTCATAAAGTAGCGGATGATGCGCTTATCCGTCAGGGTCACGGGGCCGCCGGCCTCGATCTGCCGCTTGAACAGCGGGATCACCGACCCGTTGCTGCCCAGCACATTGCCGAAGCGCACCGCCGTGAACTCGGTTTTGCTGTCCTCCCGGCACTGGATGACCATCTCGCACAGGCGCTTGCTGGCGCCCATGACGTTGGTGGGGTTCACCGCCTTGTCGGTGGAGATGAGCAGGAACTTCTCTACGCCGTATTTTTCCGCCATCTCCGCCACATTGTATGTACCCAGTACATTATTCTTCAGCGCTTCCACGCCGGAGTGTTCCATCAGCGGCACATGCTTGTGGGCGGCGGCGTGAAACACGATCTGCGGCCGCAGATCCCGGAAGATCTGATCCAGGCGGTCCACGTCCCGCACGGAGGCGATGATGACCTCCAGGTCCAGCTTGTCGCCGTACTTGCGGATCAGCTCCTGCTGGACATCGTAGGCGTTGTTTTCGTAAATATCCAGGATCGCCAGCTTTTTAGGGTGCAGCGCCGCGATCTGCCGGCACAGCTCCGACCCGATGGAGCCGCCGCCGCCGGTGACCAGCACGGTTTTTCCCCCGTAAAAGGCCATGGTCTGAGAATTTTCCACCTGGATGGTATCCCGGAACAGCAGATCCTCAATGCGGAAATCACGCAGGGCGCGCTTGGCCGTGGACTTCTCCTCCGTGCCGGAGGGGTAGTCATACAGCTTCACGGCGCAGCCGGTATTCTGATAGCGCTCATAGAGCTTTTGCTTGCGCTCCATCGTCAGATCCGGCAGGGCGATGATGATCTCCCGGACCTTCATCTTTTTCAGCAGGTTGGCGGTGCTGTCGTCCTCGGGATAGACCGGCACGCCGTTGACCGTCTGCCCCACCTTCTCCGGGTCGGTGTCGATAAAGCACACCGGCACATAGCGGGAGCGGGGATTGCGGAAAAATTCATCCGAAAGCGTGGCGCCCACGTTGCCGGCGCCTACGATGGCCACCTCCACCTTATACAGCTGGCTGAATGCGTTGCCCTCGATATTATTATCGGCATTTCTGTTGCGGTAGGCATACAGCAGCTGGTAGCAGTAGCGGGACAGCAGCGTCACCAGCAGGATGGCCATGGCCACGATCAGATGCACGCCGATGCCCAGATTGACGGCAAACCACACCCGCCCCAGGAGCATCAGCAGCACGTTGGACACAAAGTCGGAGACCATAATGGTCAGGTAAGTCTGGATGTTGGCATAGCGCCAAATATTGCGGTATACGCCGAAAACGATGCGCCCGGCCATGATCGTGACCACCAGAGCCAGCATGCGGACCAGGTTGATCTCCCCATTGAGCACAATGGAGTGCAGCCGCAGGACCCTCACCAAATTGGTCATATAATACACGCAAATAATGATGGCAATATCTACCAGCACCAGCTCAATTTTTCTTCTGCTAAGTTTCATGACAGATCCATTCCTTTGCCTTATCAGAGGAGATGCTCTCCCTTGTTCTCTGTAGCAAGTCTTATCATAATACCACAGGAAAGCGGATTTGTCATCCTTTCTTAACATATATTTAAAAATTATTCATAATCCGCTTTTTACTTGTGCAGCCACTGGCGCAGCTGCTCCCACAGCTCCACGCAGCGGAACTTCACCTGGTACTCCTCCCCCGCTTCCTGCATAAGGTCCAGTTCTTCCCGGTCCATGCCGCAGGCGATGCCCGTCTCCTGCACGTCAGACGCAGCCGCCATGCACAGGGGTGGGTACACCACGCACCACCAGTTCTGCCCGGCCGCTTCCCCAATGAGTACCCGCAGGGCCATATACTCCCCCGCCGGCAGCCGGAAGCCGTCATAGGCCTTCAGGGGAAACTCCGCCGGCTCCAGCCGGACCTCCACGCTGTCCCCGCAGCCGTTTTCCCGGAGGGTCTCCTCTGCCATCTGCTCAATGACGGGCAGAGACACATGCAGGGCCTGGTTGGCCGCCTCCCGGTCGGCGGAGGCGCGCATGGTCTGCTCCGTGAAGGCCAGCACCCTGTCCCGCACCTGCAGCTTCAGGGCCTGGTCCCGGGCACTGTCGGAATTGGCCACCACATGGAGGCGGATCATCTTCTGCTGCAGCTGATCCTGCTTTTTTAGGGCTGCCGCACCCACCAGCAGGCACACGGCCAGCATGACGAGCAAGGCGCACTCCAGGGCGTTCCACTTGCCTGCGTTTTGCATTTTTTTCATAGAAAAACACCGTCCTATGTAGATTTTTCTACAGTATGGACGGTGTTTTTAGTTTTTAAACGCTCTCGGCAAACCAGGTTTGGGGATAGGCTTTTTGCAGCTCCTCCGCCGCGGCCCTGGCCTCCGCCTCCTGGGTAAACAGGCCATATACCGCCGAGCCGGAGCCGCTCATGCAGGCATTCCGGGCACCCAGGGCCAGCAGCTTCTTTTTAATGGTGAAAATCTCGCTGTCCGGGTCCAGCACCGCCTCAAAGCAGTTGCCCAGGCGGTCGCTGATCTCCAGCATATCCTGGTATTCCAGGGCCTTGACCAGGCCCAGGGCGTCAATAGCGCAGGCAGGCTTCTTCTCATCAATCTTCTTGTACATCTCCGCCGTGGAGAAAGAAACATCCGGCTTGCAGATGACAAACCAGCACAAAGGCAGCTTGGGCAGCTTCAAAAGCTGCTCGCCCCGGCCGCGCACCATGGTGGTGACGCCGCGGACACAGAAGGGCACATCACTGCCCAACTCGATGGCCATGCGCTCCAGGTCCTTGATCATCATCTCCGGGCGATACAGCTTCCGCAGGCCCCGGAGCACCGCTGCCGCGTCGGCGCTGCCGCCGCCCAGGCCCGCCTGCATGGGGATGCGCTTTTTCAGGCCGATATGCAGGCCGTTGCAGGCGATGCCGGTCTTTTTAAAGAACAGCGTAGCAGCCCGGAGACAGAGATTCGTTTCATCGCAGGGCAGGTCCGGGCAGTCACAGGTCATGGTGATGTCCCCGCCTGTGCCGCTCTCCAGCTCCACTTCGTCATACAGGGCCGCGCAGGTCATCACCGACTGCACCTGGTGGTATCCGTCGGCGCCCTTTTCGCCCACCTCCAGCGTCAGATTCAGCTTGGCAGGGGCCAATTCCGTCACTTTCATTTGTCATCCTCTTTTCCGTTCGGCAATGCATCGCCGTAATTTTCACGCAAAGCCCGCTGTACCGCAGGCTCCACCAGTTTTGTGGACAAAATTTGCAGCACGATGGCGGCAGCCGTCATAAGCTCCTGGGGCAGCACGTTCATCAGCCGCACCGAGCGCATGACCATAAAGGTCAGCGCCGCCAGGGCCAGGCCAAGCTGCCACAAGGTGCGGCTGAAGGTCTCCCGGGCCAGGTGCAGCTGCTCCGGCGTCAGACCCTCTTTTCGGCGGTAGGGCAGCCGCTTTATGCATTTCCAGCCCAGGCCGCCCAGCGCCATACACGCCGGCACCACAAAGCCCGGCCACCAGATCCAGAACATCGCCGCTCCCTCCTATCAAGTAAAGCCGCCGGGAGAGGATCTCCCAGCGGCTCTATTTTAGCACAACTTTTCAGCAAATGCCACGATTATTTTACGATCTTGCGGGCCTCGATATAATAGCGCTTGTCCTGGGCATGGCCCATGGAGAAGGTCTTGCGGGGCAGCACGCCGTCGGCCATAACGGTCTTAAAGAGCTGCTCCTTGCCCATGGCGGGCAGCTTGATGCCGAAGTTGCCGGGCTTGCTGCCCAGCTCGTCCACCACCTCGTCGCCGTGGATGTAGTCCACCTCGCCGCCGAACTCCTTGAGATACTGGTCCAGGAAGGTCTGCACGGAGGCCACGCACAGCTGCTTTTCGGGATGGGGAATGGTGATGAAGCCGGACTTGCCCTCATAGTTATAGGCAAACACATGGCCCTCGCCCTGGCCCTCATAGCAGTCGGGATAGAACTTCTTCAGCTCGGCCATGAGATGCTCGGGCTTCACGCCGAAGAGCACACGGTGGATGGGCTCAAACTGCAGGGCATCATCGTGGTTGTTCACCACTTCCACCAGGGCGTAGCGGGCAGGCAGAGCCAGGTACTCCTCGGGGGTCTTGCCCTTCTTCTGCTCCTCATAGCAGGCCTTGGCGGTGGCCAGGGAGTGGTTGCCGTCGCCCACGGCGAACAGCAGCGGTGCCGCGCCGGAGAGGTTGTACTTGGCCATCTGGGCCTCGTCGGAGCACAGGCCGGTGAGGGCGTCTGCCACGGCGTCGATCTGCGCGTCGGAGAGCTTGTAGCCCTTGATGTGGCCGCCGTTTTGCATCAGGTCGAAGTCATAGACCACCTCCATGCTGCCAGCGGCAGCGGTGAGGGGCTCGATGACGGTCTTTTCGGGGTTGTCGATGAGCAGCATCACATGGGGCAGCTCAATGGGGGCGTTGCGGCGCACCCGGGCCCGGGGAGGAATACGGTCCTGGACGGTGGCCTCGGTGGCGCGGATCAAGGCGCCGGAGCCGGGGGTGAAGTCATACGCGTCCAGGTCCACCATACCCACCAGGCCGTGGCGGATCTTGCCGTCGGACTGCTCCCGCTCCACATAGATCAGGGAGTCGGACAGGGTCTTGAACACACCGTCAGCCAGGTATTTCTTCATGGAGGAGTTGATATTCCCGATGAGCTCGTCCACATTGGGGGCCTTCAGATTGGCCTCGGGCAGGATGAGACGCAGGGTGGAGGGGGCGTCGCCCACCTGCTTTTCCACCGCCTCCCAGTACTCCGGCTCGGAAGTGAACTGGTCGCAGGCCACCACGGCCCACTTGGTCATGTCGCAATCCTTGGGCATCAGAATGTCGGCAGGATAGAAGCCCAGCTTCTCAAACTTCTTGTTCATGTTGTTCCTCCTTATATTGAAAAATACATTGCGTCTTTGGTTTTTGCTTCTAATCTGCATTATACATAACTCCGCTCCGCTTTTCAATCACTTTCCGCCAAATAACCTAAAATTTTTTAGGAGCCCTTACAATTTTTGTGCTGGAATATTTCTCTTTGCTTCGGGCAGACTATCCATCGGCGTATTATTTAGGAAAAGGAGGGAATCCATCGTGAAGATTGTGGATCGCATCGCCTTGATCCTGGTCATTATCGGTGCGCTGAACTGGGGCAGCGTGGGGCTGTTTGCCTTTGACTGCGTGGCGTTTATCTGCGGCGGACAGCTGGCCGTCCTCAGCCGCATTATCTATGCGCTGGTGGGCATCGCCGGTCTGTGGTGCATCACGCTGCTGTTCCGTGATTCTGAGGAGAACACCTGAGCCAAATCATAAACCGGCGCCGCAGCTTCAGCGGTGCCGGTTTTTTGTTGGCCTGTCCAGCCGGTCCCCCAGGCGCCGCAGCGGCTGCGCCAGGGGCAGACCGATCAAGTACCCCCAGGCACAGCCCACGACGTTGGTGATGAGATCCGTAATGTCACAGGTGCGGTCGAAAAAAGGCTGCAGCAGCTCGATGGCGGCGCTGCATGCGGCCGCCTGTAAAAGCGTAACGAGAAATCCTCTGCCGGTCCACCGGGGCAGCAGCACCCCAAAGGGCAAAAACAGCAGTACATTCAGCAGGATCTGCCCCACGCTGTCGCCCCAGCCGTGGAGCAGATCCCGGAAGGGGCGCAGATTGGCCGAGAACGTATGCGCCGGCACATAGGACAGCCTGCTCAGCACCGGCAGCAGCGTCAGGCCCAGCACGGCGCAGAAATAGACATACAGTACCCCGGACAGCAGCCGGCGGCTGCGGGCACATTTGTGCCGGTTCGGCAGAAACAGCAGGCAAAATATGCCGGCCTGAACCAGCAGGTCCGGCAGCACAGACGCCACGGCAGCCCCCCCTTTCATCGGATATGGTGCAGTATAGCACGGCACAGGCGTGGAGGGCGTCGAACCCGGCGGCCAGCACCCCGGCCGATCTTATCTTGCCCTCTGCATTTTTTCTCCGAAAAACACGGATCCCCTCTTGACAAGTAAACGCCCGTTCACTATACTGTGAGTAAACGATTGTTTACCACAAGAGAGGAGTGTGCCTATGGCCGACACAAAGGAAAACATTCTGCGGACGGCTCTGCGGCTCTTTGCCCGGGACGGCTACGAGGCGGTGTCCACCAGCGCCATCGCCGGCGAGCTGGGCATGACCAAGGGTGCCCTGTATAAGCACTATAAGAATAAGCGCGCGATTTTTGACAGCATCGTGGCGCGGATGTATGAGATCGACGCGGAGCGCTCCCAGGCCTGCGCCGTCCCCCAGGAGGTATACGCAGACGCGCCGGAGAGCTACCGCGGTGTGACCATCCCTGCGGTGCAGGCCTTCACCCGGGCACAGTTCCGGTTCTGGACGGAGGATTCCCAGGGAGAAGTCCCTGGCCTTTTTCCGCCAGGTATCGGCCAGACCCACCAGGCGCAGCAGCTCATCGATCCCGTCGTCGGACGGCAGGCCCAGGACCAGGTATTGCTGGCGGATGTTCTCCCGGGCCGTCATATGCAGGTAGATAGCCGGGCTCTCCACCACCGCTCCCATCCGGCGGCGGCTGCGGATGATGCCGGGTTCCGTATTCCGAGCACCGTACAAAGTGTAGTCGCCCTCCGTGGGCTCCTGCAGGCCGCAGATGAGACGGATGAGCGTGGTTTTTCCGGCGCCGTTGCGCCCCACGAAGCCGTAGATGGCCCCCTTTGGGATGCGCATGGTGAAGCGGTCCAGGGCCGTGAAGTCCCGGTAGCGCTTTGTCAGAGCCCGGGTCTCCAGTACATATTCCATGGTTTGATTCCTCCTTTTGCTTGATACCGCCATGGTACAGCCAAAGAGTTCAGAAACCGGTTAAGGAAACCGTTGAGATTTGGTCAATATCCGGGCATCATCCGAAACCCGATGCCCCACACCGCCTCGATGTACTCCTTCCCCGTGGCCGCGCGCAGCTTGCCCCGCAGGTGGCTGACATGGGTCTTCAGAGAGCTTTCGGTGCAGTCGGGCGTGTCGGCGCCGATGCGGTCCAACAGCACCGACTTGGCCAGCACCTGTCCCGGGTTCTGCGCCAGCAGCTTCAAAATGGCATACTCCGTCCGGGTCAGCGCCACAGGCGTTCCGGCGGCGGTCACCTGGCGGGAGTCCAGCTGCAGCGTCAGGTCTCCACAGCTGCACACGTCAGATCCAACCGAGGCAGGCCGCTCCCGCAGGCGCACGGCCACCCGGGCCAGCAGCTCCCGGGTGTCAAAGGGCTTGGTGAGGTAATCCGCCGCGCCGCCCAGCAAAAGCCCCACCTTGTCCTGCACCGCGGCTTTGGCGCTGACCACGATCACCGGAATCTCCCGGATCTGCGGCAGCAGCTCCTCCCCGGACAGGCCCGGCAGCATGAGATCCAGCAAAATAAGATCCGGCCGGCGATCCTTCATCGCCAGCAGGGCCTCCGTGCCGGAATAGGCCCGCACCACGGCATAGCCCGCCCGGTTGAGCACCTCCTGCTCCAGGTCGCCAATGGCGGCGTCGTCATCAACAATGAGGATCGTGTACATTCCAGGCTCCTTTCTTTATCCCCCGGATGGTCTCCTGCAGCTGCTGCAGGAAGCGACCGGCGTGAGCGCCGTCCATCTGGGTGTGGTGAAACTGGAAGGACAGCGGCAGCGTGGCCCGCAGCAGTCCCCGGCGGTACCGTCCCCAAATGAGAAAGGGATTGTTGAACAGGCCGCTGTACATTCCCACCGCGCCGTCGATGTCGGTGTCCACAATGGCGGAGGTGCCGATGACCATGCTGTCCGGCAGGTCATGGTTCTCGCAGCCTTGGGCCGTCTGCTCCGTCAGGCGCAGATAGTCGGCGCTGAATTGCCGCAGGTCTTCCGAGAACGGCACATCGCAGGAGCTGACCTCCCCGTTTTTGTTTTTCACGATGGTATTCACCGCTATGGTGTCATACCGCAGCAGCTCCTGCCCCACCGGCAGCAGATAAAATTCCCCCATCCCGCCGGCGGCCTTGCCGATGCACCAGCACAGCAGCATGTTGAATTTATAGCCGTGCCGGCGGCCATACCGGATGAGGGGCGTCACGTCCAGGGTCTTGAAAAAGGTCACCATGGGATTCGGTGCCTGCATCCACAGCCCAAAGGCCTCTCCCCGGGCAGTGGTCTGCGGATCAACGGAAGCGGGCCTCATAGCAGCACCTCCGGGGCGTCCAGATCCCCGGCCTGAATAGCCGGGATCCCGCGCTTCAGGTAAACCGCCCGGGCGTCGCCCGGACGGGGATCGATCTTCTGACTCATTTTTCCTCCCAACTCTTTATCTCATCTTCATCTCATCTTCATCGGGCGCTCCAGAAACAGGTGGATACCCAGGGCGGCGTTGAAACCCGTAGCCGCAAATACGCTGAAGCGCTCCACTACACCGAAGTAAGCGGCGGGTACCAGCTTCATGCCCACTGCGCCCACCAGCATCATGGCCAGGGCAATGCCCGCGCAGATGCCATAAGAACGGCAGCCCCTGTCCCGGATGCCGGCGGCGATGATGACCGCCAGGGAAACGATGGACAGGAGCACCACCAGCGCCGTGACCACCATGTGCATCACATCCTGAAACGCGCCGGCATAGCCGCTGTCGCTGAGGGGAAACATCCGGTACCCCACGGCGGAGATCCACTCCATCCCCGCAAAAAGATAGAGGCCCAGACGCAGAAGCCGGGTCTTTTTCCCCTGTATGCCCACGCACACCACCGTGACACAGGCCACCTCGCACACGTTATACAGGGCGCTGAGCCGGTTCCACAGGGCCAGGGAGGGCGCGTTGGCCGCGCTCAGGTCGCTGACCGCCTGGGCCAGCCAGTTGTATCCCGGATAGGCCAGGGGTGCAAACAGCACTGCGGCCGCATAGGATAAAAAACTCACCGGGCCCAGCAGGCCCAGCCATTGGATCAGTGGTTTCTTCACAAAATGACCTCCTGTCATTCTTACATTTACATTTTTTCAGTGAAAAGACTGGATTGACACCGCCAGATGCGCCGCGCCGAAGATCACCATAAGCCCGGCGGCCGGGAGATTGTGCAGCCATAGGGCGGCGCACAGATAGTACAGCACCGGAAACACCGCCAGGGGCATCGGCACGAATAAAAACGGGCGGTTCAGCAGCGCAATATCCCGTCCGGCCGCAAAATAGCGGATCCAGACTATGTAGTACAGCGCCAAAAATGCCAGGCCCATATACAGCCAGGCGCTGCGGAAGGAAAGCGGATCCCGGCTCACCAAAAGCACCACAGCGGCCAGGTAGGCCATTCGGCTGACCTTTTCGATGTTCTCCACCCATCGCTTCACCGGCGCCGGAGGCACCGCCTCTCCCGCAGGCGGAAAGAGGGCGTAGGCAATGTTGATAAACATGGGCAGGGCAAAAATCAGCAGCCCGACCCAGGAAAAGGAAAACTTCAGATTCACAGCTCCACACCTGCCTTTACCGCAAACTCCGGCAGCTTGGTGGGCTTGCCATAGAGGGAGAGCAGCGCCCGAAATTCCCGCCGCAGCGCTTCCCGCAATTCCTGCTCCGTCAGGTGCAGATGGTCCGTATTGGCCAGGATGGCCAGGCCGTAGGTATAGTACACCATGTCCTGGTGAAACCGCCGGGCCACCTCCTCGGTGTAGCCGAATTCCTCCACGATCACCTGGATGGTCTCCTGCAGCAGCATATCATTCTGATAGGGGCCCGGCTGCCGGCCATCCAGATAAAGCCAGCGAAACAGTTGCTTTTCCTCGGCGGCAAATTTTACAAACCCCATGCCATAGCCGCTATAGCGGCTGTCGCTTCCCTCGTGGCCGCGCAGAAAATCGCGCACCCGCTTTTCGTGCATCTCCACGGCGCGGGCCGTCAGCGCCGCCTTCAGCTCCTCCATGTTCCGAAACTCGCTATAGATCGGCTGGGTGGAGCAGTCCAGTTTTTTTGCAACACTGCGGGCGTTGACCGCTGAATAACCGTCCTCCTGCAGGACCCTTACCGCGGCATCCACGATCTTCTCCCTTGTCACTTTTTTTACAGCAGGCATAGCTTTCCCTCCATATAATAACATATCGTTATTGATAACATCGTGTTATTATATGCTGTTTGTGGGAAGATGTCAATGGTTTATCATAGTATATTGGCGCATACGGGCTATAACTGTGCCGTTTTTTCCGCCTGCACCATGGTATAAAACTGATGCACATGGGCCCGCAGCTTTTCCCGGCACTCCTCCTCCCGCTCCGGCTGCCGGTCGCAGATGCCGATGAGGGTGATCACCGGAGCGGCGTACAGCAGTGCCAGGGCATCCGGTTCGCCCGGACGGAGCGCCCCCGCCTGTATCAGGCTGCGGAAAATGGCGGCGTGGTAAGCCACCACCCGCTCCACATAGCGCTTTGTGTAGAGTTCTCCCAGCTCCGGCGCGCGGTACTGCTCGATGGTCATCATCTTGCGAAACCGGCGGATGTTCTCCTCATGCAGCGAATAGTCAAAGATCTGCCGCACCTTTTCGAACAGCTCCTCCTCCGTGATCTGCACAAAGGCCGGGATGTCCTGGTCCGCGTCCTGCACATGGATGTGGATCCGGTCCGTGTCCCGCTGGTACTGGGCCGCCGTTGTCTCCACGATGGCTTCAAAAATAGCCTGCTTGCCGGAGAAATGGTTATACAGCGACGGGGCCTTGATCCCCACCGCCGCGGCGATCTCCCCCACGCTGACGGCATCGTATCCCCGCTGGGAAAACAGCTCCAGCGCCTTGTCCAGGATCTTCTTTTTTGTGTCCTCCTGTTTCATAGTTCCTCCACTAACTAATATTAGTTAGTTTAATTATAGACCTGTTTCCGCCCTTTGTCAATAGTCCTCTGCCGCCCGAAAAACAGCACGCGGCCCCGGGCGGTGGTGAATGCGCCGCCCGGGGCCGCTAAAACTCTCCCATTCCGGGGAAAGATCATTGCATGCTGTCATTCTTGTGCTCGCCGGTGACGGAAAACTCCACCCACTCGGCGATGTTTACGGCGTGATCGCCGATGCGCTCAAAATATTTGGCGATCATCAGCAGATCCAGGGCGTACTCGCCGTCGGCGGTATTCTGGGCGATCATAGCGATGAGCGTTCCCTTGACCCGGCAGAACGCCTCGTCCACCACATCATCGTACTCGATCACCGCCTGGGCCAGGCCCAGATCCTGCCGCACATAGGCGTCCACGCTGTCGGTGACCATTTTGATGGTGGCCTCCGCCATGACACGGATGTCCCGGCACTCCGCGCCGGTCCGGCCGCCCAGGGTGGTGATGATCTCGGCAATATCCTCCGCCTGATCGCCGATGCGCTCCATATCGGTGATCATCTTCAGCGCCGCGGAGATCACCCGCAGATCCCGGGCCACGGGCTGCTGCTGCAGCAGGAGCTTGAGGCAGATGGATTCGATCTCCCGCTCCAGCTGGTCAATGCGGTGGCCCTGCTCCTGGGCCCGGCGGGCGTCCTCCACGCTGCCCTGCAGCAGCGCCTTGCCGGCGGCGGCAATGATGCTCTCGCACTCGCCGCCCATCTCGGTCATTTTCCGATTCAGCAGCTTCAGCTGCTCGTCAAATCTGCTTCTCATGGCATCACCCGAACCTTCCTGTAATGTAATCCTCTGTCCGCTTTTCCTTGGGCTGGGAGAACAGCTTCTCCGTCTGGCCGAACTCCACCAGCTCGCCCAGCAGGAAAAACGCGGTGTTATCCGAAATACGCACGGCCTGCTGCATATTGTGGGTCACCATGACAATGGTGTACCGCTCCTTCAGCTGCAGGGCCAGCTCCTCGATGCGGGAGGTGGATATGGGATCCAGGGCCGAGGTGGGCTCGTCCATCAGCAACACCTGGGGCCGCACAGCCAGCGCCCGGGCAATACACAGCCGCTGCTGCTGGCCGCCGGAGAGGCCCAGGGCGCTCTTTTTCAGCCGGTCCTTTACCTCGTCCCAGATGGCCGCATCCCGCAGGGCCTGCTCCACGATCTCGTCCAGCTCCTTTTTGGAGGTGGTGCCGTGGGTGCGGGGCCCGTAGGCGATGTTATCATAGATGCTCATGGGGAAGGGATTCGGCTTCTGGAACACCATGCCGATGTCCCGGCGCAGGGCACACACGTCCACATCCTTATCGAAGATGCTGCGGCCGTTATAGCGCACCTCCCCGGTGATCCGCACCGAGGGGATCAGGTCGTTCATGCGGTTCAGGGTTTTCAGAAAGGTGGATTTTCCGCAGCCGGAGGGCCCGATGAGGGCCGTGATGTTCTTTTCGGGGATGGCCATGTCGATCCCCTTCAGGGCATGGGTCTCTCCGTACAAGAGCTGCAGATTTTCCGCCGTAATAATATCACTCATACGCTCCTCCTCTTGGCAAAGTATTTGCCCACCAGCGAGGCAGACAGGTTGATGATCAGCGTCAAAAACATCAAGATCGCGGC
Organism: uncultured Oscillibacter sp.; assembly: GCA_945868085.1. Lineage (GTDB taxonomy): Bacteria > Bacillota > Clostridia > Oscillospirales > Oscillospiraceae > Vescimonas. The sequence goes on along the minus strand of CAMBKF010000033.1, from coordinate 2,843 downwards.
GATGGCAAAGGCAGCGCCGAATTCGCCCTCCTCCTTGGCGTACACATAGAGGGCCACGGTCAGCGTGGCGCCGGGGCTGACAAGGCCGCTGAACAGGTCATTGATGGCGTGGGCGAAGCCCGCTGTGAACAGCAGCGCCGCCGACTCGCCTAAAATACGTCCCACAGAGAGGATGCACCCGGTGACGACACCGTCCACGCAGCCGGGCAGCACCACCGTGCGGATGACCCGCCACTTCCCTGCTCCCAGGCCGAAAGCACCCTCCCGGTAGCTCTGGGGCACGGTTTTCAGGCTCTCCTGGGTGGTACGCATGACCGTGGGCAGATTCATGATCACCAGGGTCAGCGCGCCGGCCAGCAGGCAGGTGCCGAAGTTATTGGAAAACAGCAGCATACCCACCAGGCCATAGATGATGGACGGGATGCCGGACAGGGTCTCGGCGGCGTACTCGATAGCCGCCACCACGCGCTTATTCTGGGCATATTCCGTCAGGTAGATGGCGGCGCCCACGCCCAAAGGCAGCACGATGACCAAAGTCGCCAGGACGATATACACCGTGTTGAGGATATCCGGCAGGATGCCGATGCGCTCGGTGAGATGGCTGGGCTTGGTGGAGAGGAACTCCCAGCTGATATTGGGAATTCCCTTATACAGCACATACCCCAGCAGGAACAGCAGCAGCGCTGCTGTGAGGCCGCTGCAGACGTACATCACGCCGCGCATGAGGGCGATATAGCTCTTTCTTTTTCTGCTCATGTCACTTCTCCTTATCCCGCTTCAGGAAGAAATTCAGCGCCGCGTTCAAAAGCATAATGAACAGGAACAGCACCAATGCAATGGAGAACAGGGCGTTGCGCTGCAGGCTGCCGGGGCTGGAATAGGACATCTCGCTAGCCACTGCCGTGGTCAGGAAGCGCACGCTCTGGAACAGGCTGGGCATATTGGCCACATTGCCTGCCACCATCATCACGGCCATGGCTTCGCCAATGGCCCGGCCCACGCCCAGCACCACCGCCGCGGCGATGCCGCTCCTGGCGGCGGGCACGGACACCTTGAAATAGGTCTCCACCGGCGACGCGCCCAGGGCCAGGGAGGCATCCTCATACTCCTTGGGCACGGCGTCCAGCGCCGTGACAGACACCTTGATGATACTGGGCAGGATCATGATCGCCAGCACGACGATGGCCGCCAGCAGGCTGGATCCGTCCGGCACATGGAAGATGCTGCGCACCGCCGGCACCAGCACCAGCATACCCACCAGGCCATATACTACCGACGGGATGCCCGCCAGCAGACTGACGGCGGTCTCCATGGCGGAGCGCACCTTTTTCCCGGCCACCTTGGACAGGAAAACCGCGGTAAAAAAACCTACCGGCACGCCGATGAGGATGGCCCCGGCCGTGCCATACACACTGGTGAGGATAAAGGGCAGGATGCCGAACTTGGGCTCGGCCGCTGTGGAGGCCCACTCCTTTCCGAACAGGAACTTCGCCAGCCCGATCTCCTTGATAGCCGGGATGCCGGAAATAATCAGATACACCGTGATGAGCAGCACGCACCCCACGGTGATCAGTCCCAGCAGAAGGAAAATGCCGTGAACGACATTTTCAAATACTCTGTTTTTCTTCATATCTTACCTCAATGGAAGGAAGCGGCGGCACCGGGGTACCGCCGCTCATATTCCTTACTTTACAGGCACTGCTCCGGCCTTGCTGATGATCTGGCTGGCTGCATCGGAAGTGATGTAGTCGAAGAACTTCTGTGCGCTGTCGGAGAGCTTGGTCCCGTCCTTGGTCACCAGGACGAAGGGACGCTGCACCACATAGCTGCCGTCCTTCACGGTTGCCTCACTGGGAGCCACACCGCCCACGGTCAGGGCCTTCACGGTATCCTTCACAGAGGCCAGGGATGCATAGCCGATGGCATCGGGGTTGCTGCCCACGGTGGTGATGACATCACCGGTGGAGGTCAGCTCTTGGCGATACTGGCACTTGTCCTTGGTGTCGGTGATGGACTCGAAGCCATCCCGGGTGCCGCTGCCGGCCTCGCGGCCGATGAGCACGATCTCGGCGTCATTGCCGCCCACGTCCTTCCAGTTGGTGATCTCGCCGGTGTAGATCTTGGCGATGGTCTCCAGATCCAGCTCCTGGACGGGGTTGGCGGGGTTTACGATGATGGCGATGCCATCGTAGGCCAGCACGGTCTCCTGCAGGCCCTTGGCCTTCTCGTCGTCCTTCAGGCTGCGGCTGGACAGGCCGATGTCGCAGCGGCCTTCCTCTACGGCCTGGATACCGGAGCCGGAGCCGGTGGCGTTGTAGGTTACGGTAATACCGGTGTCGGCTTCAAAGGTCTCACTCAGGGCGCCGATGACCTTGCTCATTGAGGTGGAGCCATCGGTAGACACCGCCTGCTTGCTGGTGCTGTTGCCGCAGCCCACCAGCGCGAATACCAGCAGCATAGCCGCTGCGATACATCCAATTCTCTTTTTCATCTTTAGTTACCTCCTTGTACTTTCGTTTTTTTGATTCTCTTGAGCACGGTTTTATCGTAATTCCTGCGGGTAAAATCCGAAAGCAAAGGATGGTTAAATTTAAGTTAAATATTTTTTCCTATGTAAAGGTCGTGTAGCTCAGCGTGTCGAAAAAGGCTTTTCTCCCCGCTGCCTAAGTTTTTGAAACTATGAAAAAGTTTCAAAAACTATTGATTTCAATGGTGAGGGCCACCCTTCTTGGGTTTCCCTCACACTCCCTTCCTTACCGGCCCATAAATTTTCCGGCCCCCCCCTCCGGGGGGGCAGGGGGGGCATTGAATCCCGGGCAGGGGCAGCCCCCCGGCGGCGGGGG
>CAMBKF010000032.1 GCA_945868085.1 uncultured Oscillibacter sp. | reverse complement strand
TCTCCGCGCAGCCGGCGCAGGCGGCGGAGAACTGGAAGTAGGGCTTGGCGAACTGGGCGTTCTTGACGCTCTTGTCGCTGATGGCATCCTTCTTCAGATACTTTTCGTTCATCGCCACCTGGTCGAACAGGGGCTGCTCGCACTTCATTTCCTCGAAGGGAGCCATGGTCAGCGCGCCCTTTTCCTTGGCGGGGCAAACGGTCAGGCAGACGCCGCAGCCCAGGCAGTCATAGGGGGACACCTGCATGCGGAACTGATAAGCGGGGGCGTCCTTGCCCAGGCCCTTGGCGGGAGCGGTGACAAATTCGGCGGGGACGGATGCCTTCTCCTCCTCCGTCAGCAGCACCGGGCGGATGGCCGCATGGGGGCAGCTCATAGCGCAGCGGTTGCACTGGATGCACGCCGCCGCGTCCCACTTGGGCACGGAGGTGGCTACGCCGCGCTTGGAATAGGCGGAGGTGCCGTTTTCCCAGGTGCCGTCCAGCACGCCGTGCTTCTGGAACACGGACACCGGCAGCTTGTCGCCCTGCTGGCGATCCATGGGCATGACGATCTCCTTGACGAAGGGCGTGGCGTTGACCTCAGCGGCAGGAGCGTCCTGGGCATCGGCCCAGGCGGCGGGGACATCCACCTTCACGGCGGCATGCACGCCCACATCCACGGCCTTGTCGTTCAGATCCACGATCTTCTGGCCGGCCTTCTTGAAGTAGGTGGCATAGTTGTTCTTCTTCATATCCTCCACGGCCACATCCATGGGGATGACCTTGGTCAGCGCGAAGAACGCACCCTGGAGGATGTTATTGGTATGCTTGCCCAGGCCGATCTCGGCGGCCAGCTTGGCGGCATCGATGATATAGAACTGGGCGTGCTTGCGGGCCAGGTCCCGCTTCATCTTGGCGGGCAGGTGGCTCTCCAGCTCCTCTACGGACCAGGGGCAATTGAGCAGGAAGGTGCCGCCGTCCTTCAGATCCTCGGTGAGGTCGTACTTCTTCACATAGGTGGGGGCGTGGCAGGCCACAAAATCCGCGGAGGACACCAGATAGGTGCTGCGGATAGGCGTGTCGCCAAAGCGCAGGTGGCTCTGGGTCAGGCCGCCGGACTTCATGGAGTCATAGGAGAAGTACGCCTGGGCATACTTGTTGGCAACCAATCCGATGGTGGAAATGGCATTCTTGTTGGCGCCCACGGTGCCATCGCCGCCCAGGCCCCAGATCTTGCAGGAAATTTCGCCGGGATGGGGGAACTCCACGTTCTCGTAGTCCAGGGAGGTGTGGGTCACATCATCGCAAATGCCGATGGTAAAGCTGTTCTTGGGGCTTGCCTGGCGCAGGTTATCGTACACGGCGATGAGCTGGCCGGGGGTGGTGTCCTTGCTGCTGAGGCCGTAGCGGCCGCCCACCACGCGGATGTCACCGCGGCCCGCCTGGTTCAGGGCCGTGACCACATCCAGGTACACGGGCTCGCCTACGGAGCCGGTCTCCTTGCTGCGGTCCAGCACGGCGATGCGCTTGCAGCTGGCGGGAATGGCGGCGGAGAAATCCGGCACGGAGAAGGGGCGGTACAGGTGGATCTGCACCATGCCCACCTTGCGGCCCTGGGCGTTGAGATAGTCCACGGTCTCCCGCAGCGCCTCGGTGACGGAGCACATGGCCACCACCACTTCCTCGGCATCGGGGGCGCCGTAGTAGTTAAAGAGCTTATAGTCCCGGCCGGTGAGCTTATTGATCTCGTCCATGTAATGCTGGACGGTGCCGGGCACCGTGGCCGCCTTGACGTTGGCCCCCTCCTTGCACTGGAAGTACACATCGGGGTTGACGTTGTTGCCGCGGTTGGTGGGATGCTCCGGGTTCAGGGACTGGCGGCGGAAGGCCTTCAGGGCGTCGTAGTCCACCAGGCCCCGCAGGTCATCATAATCCAGAGCCTCAATGCGCTGCATTTCATGGCTGGTACGGAAGCCGTCGAAGCAGTGCATGAAAGCGTACTTGGCCCCAATGGCGCTCAGATGCGCCACGGCCGCCAGATCCATGGCCTCCTGGGGGGAGGCGGACATGAGCATGGCATAGCCGGTGGTGCGGCAGGTCATAAAGTCCGTATGATCGCCGAAGATGGAGTGGTGGTTGCTGGTGACCACTCGGGAGGCGATGTGCATGACGCTGGGCAGGAACTGGCCGCCCATGGCGTACATCGCCGGGATCATCAGCATCAGGCCCTGGGAGGAGGTAAAGGTAGTGGTCAGGGCGCCGGCCTGGAGAGAGCCGTGGCAGGTGCCGGCGGCGCCGGCCTCAGACTGCATCTGGATCACATCCACCGGGGTGCCGAAGAGGTTCTTCTTCCCCTTGGCGGACCACTCATCCACCTTTTCCGCCATGGGGGACGACGGGGTGATGGGGTAAATGGCCGCCACCTCGGTAAAGGCATAGGCAGAATGGGCAGCAGCGGTGTTGCCGTCCATGACCACATAGTTTTTCTTGCTCATGACGTTTTCCTTTCTATTACAGGCTCTCGACGAATTCCTTCATGCGCCGCAGGCCCTCGCGGATATTGTCTTCGCTGGTGGCATAAGCCAGGCGGACGAAGCCCTCGCCGCCATCGCCGAAGCCGGTGCCGGGCACCACCACCACATGCTTCTCCTTCAGCAGCCGCATGGCAAACTCCCGGGAGGGAATGCCCAGCTTGGAGATGTTGGGGAAGGCATAGAACGCGCCCTTGGGCATCAGGCAGCTGACGCCCTTCATATCGTTCAGGCCGCCCACGATGATCTCACGACGGCGGCGATACTGGCGCTTCATCTCCTCCACGCACTCCTGGCTGCCGTTCAGCGCGGCCACGCCGCCCCACTGCATGCCCTCGTTCACGGAGGACAGCACGTTCTCCAGCAGCTTGGTCATCACCACGATGACCTCCTCCGGCGCCACCGCCCAGGCCAGGCGCATGCCGGTCATGGCGTAGGTCTTGGAGAAGCCGTCCACCACCACGGTGCGCTCCTTCATGCCGGGGAAGCTGGCGATGCTGGTGTAGGGCTCATCGTCCCACAGCAGCTCACGGTAGATCTCATCGGTGAGGATGTACAGGTCGTTTGCCTTGGCAAAGTCGGCGATCTGGCGCAGGTTGTCGGCGCTGGCCACGCCGCCGGTGGGATTGGACGGGGAGTTCAGCAGGATCATCTTGGTCTTGGGCGTAAGGGCCGCCTGCAGGTCGGCCACATCATACATGAAGCCGTTTTCCTCCTTCAGGCGGATGGGCACGGGCACCGCGCCCACCTGCATCATCAGGCCCACATAGTTGGCCCAGCCCGGATCCGGCACCAGGACCTCGTCGCCGATGTCCAGCATGGCGGTGCAGGCTATGTTCAGCATGCTGATGGCGCCGGCGCCGATGAGGACCTCGCTGGGCTTATAGTCCAGGCCCCGTCTCTTATAAAGATCAGACACCGCCTGCCGCAGAGCCGGGATGCCTGCATTGGGGGTATAGTGCGTCTCGCCCCGCTGCAGGGAAGCTACCGTTGCGTCGATGACGTGCTGGGGGGCGGTGAAATCCGGCTCGCCCAGGGCGAAGCTGATGACATTGTCCAGCCCCGTCTGCAGGGCGAACATCTCGCGGATCACGGAGTGGGGCGTTTTCTGACTCTTATTGGAAATGAATGACATGGCGGTCTCTATCCTTTCTGTTCCTTTTTTATAGGGGAAATTTTCGGGAGATGGGCGCGACACCACACGGAGCCTTGGTCACCCGGTCGCGCCGCATGGCAGCAGTGCCTCATGCAGATTCCGGTGCGGCAGCGTGTGGTGTCGCTTCTATTGTGAGGGGGTAAATATCAGGCGTTGAACTTTTCCTTGTCCAGGATGCCCAGGCGGTTGGCGATGCACACCATGCCGCAGCAGTCGCCGGTGACGTTCAGAGTGGTGGAGGCGATATCCAGCAGGACATAGACGCCAGCCACCATGGCGGTGACTTCCTCATTGGGCAGGCCCATGGTAGCCAGGCAGATGGAGCACATCACGATGCCGCCGCCGGGGACGCCGGCTGCACCAGCGGAGCAGACCACGCACATCACGACCATGAAGATCAGCTGCCACACGGTGAAGTGAACACCGAAGGCGTGTGCCGCGAAGAGGGTGTAAACGGTGTACTCAATGGCAGCGCCGTCCATGTTGATGGTAGCGGCGGGAGCGGCGCACAGGTTCACCACGTCGTCAGGCACGCCGTTCTTTTCCTTGGAGACTTCCATAGTCACAGGCAGGGTAGCGGCACTGGACTGGGTGGAGAAAGCCATGAGGATAACGGAGATAATGTTCTTGAAGAACTTGAAGGGGTTGACACGGCCGAAGAAGCGGAGCAGCAGGGGCAGGAAAATCAGCATGTGTGCCAGGGAGCCGCCCCACATGGTCAGCACCAGGCTGAAGATCTCCTTCAGGTTCTGGACGCCGGTGGTGCCCACCAGGTTGGCGATCAGGCAGAACACGCCGTAGGGAGCCACCGTCATGATGACCTCGACCATTCTCTGCATGATGGTGTTGCAGCCTTCCACGATCATGGCCACCATGTCCACAGCGTTGCTGTTCTTGCGCATCTGGGTGATCATGATACCGAAGAAGATAGCGAAAACGATGATCTGAACCAGGGTGCCGTTGGAGAGGGCGGCGAATACATTATCGGGGACCCACTCCACAATGCTCTCGACCATGTTGACCTGCTCGACGCTGTTGTCCACGGTCTCCTGCAGCACCAGGCCCTTGCCGGCGCCGCTGATGGTGATGGCCAGGCAGCCCAGCACGCCGGCGATGGCGGAGCTGAGGAAGGTGTACAGCAGGAACTGGCCGCCGATCTTTTTCAGCTTAACGATGTCGGCCACGTTGGCGATACCGGCGATGATGCTGAACAGCACCAGGGGATATACGCACATTTTCAGCAGCCGGATAAACAATGTGCCGATAAAGGCAACATACGAGGCCTTCTCCTTAAAGATCAGGCCGGCGACCACGCCGAGTACCAGGGCAATGGCCAGCTTTACGGGGATACTGAGCTTTTTCTTCTTAGCTTTTGCTTCACTCATAATAGGTCCTCCTCTTTTGTGTTATTTTTCTCACTCAACTTTAATTTCACAATGTGAAATTCATTACCGCACTGTGAAATCTTGTCTATATTATTATCACTTGTTTCGAAAATGTCAATCCCGTAATTTTGCCAAAAAATTCGTGGGATTCATGTTGCAAAACGCCAAAAAAGGGCGTATGATATGTATATATTTTCATAATGTGGAAAGGCTTACCCATGAAAGACAATAATAATTCCGTCCAATCCATTGATCGGGTATTGGACATTCTGGAGGCGCTTTCCGCTGCGCCCCAGGGGCTTGCCCTGTCAGAGCTGGCGGCAGCCACCTCCCTGCACGCCAGCACCGCCCACCGGCTGCTGGCATCCCTGGTGGGTCGAGGCTATGCACGCAAGGACCCGGAGAGCGGGAAATACCGCCTGACTCTGCGGCTGTACGAGATCTCCCGCCGGGTGTCCTCCGTCCTGGATCTGTTCTCCGCCTCCAAACCCATGCTGGAGGCACTGTCCAACGAGGTGGAGGAGATCATCCACCTGGTGGAGCGGGACGGGAACGAGGTGGTCTACCTGTACAAGTTCGAGCCGTTTTCCCGGCCCATCAACATCACCTCCTCCGTGGGCCTGCACAACCCCATGTACTGCACCGGCGTGGGAAAAAGTATCATGGCCTATCTGCCCGAGAAGGAAGTGCGCACCATCTGGGAGCAGACTCAGGTGGTCCGGTTCACCCCCAAAACTATCGCCACCTGGGAGGCTCTGCAGGCGGACCTGGCCCTCATACGCCAGCGGGGCTATGCCATCGACGATGAGGAGCACGACCTGGGCGTGCGGTGTATTGCCGCACCCATTTACAACTGGAACGGTACACCCGTAGGCGCCATGAGTATTTCCGGCCCGGCGATCCGGATGACCGACAGCGCCATCGAGAGCTTCGCCCCCAAGCTGCTGCACGCCGCCGGGGAGATCAGCGGATCCATGGGCTGGCGGCCCTGAAAACGGCGCATAAAAAACAAGCAGCCCGGGGCGCTTTCCGCAAGGAAGGCGCCCCGGGTGATTTATTTTGTGTTACAGGAATTTATCCAGCTCGCGCTCGGCTTTTTCCATTTTCTTGACCTGGGGACTGCGGTAGAGATTGCCCCGGGCCATGACCAGGTCCATATGGCGGAGGGCCTTCAGGTCCTCCAGGGGGTTCTCCTTTGTGACGATGAGATCGGCGCACTTGCCCGGCTCCACGGAACCGGTCTCCTGCCCCAGGCCCACCAGCCGGGCGTTGCCCAGGGTGGCCGTGTGCAGGGCAAAGGCGTTGGACACATCGCAGAATTTATGGAAGTAGTACACCTCCCGCCACATATCATAGTGAGTGATGTAGGGGCAGCCGGTGTCGGTGCCCAGGCCCACGGGGATGCCGTTTTCCAGGCACGCCTTGGCGCAGGCAATGATGCCGTCCATGACGATGCGGCCGTTATACTGCTCCGTCTCCGACGCGCCGGTGACGCTGCGATCAAACATGGCATAGGGCAGGGCCGGAGAAATGGTGGCAATGTGGCAGGCTTTCCGCTCCTGGAACAGGCGCAAAATCTCCTCATCAGGCCGGGCGCCATGCTCGATGGTGTCCACCCCGCCCTCCAGGGCCACCCGGACCCCCTCGGGGCTCTCCACATGGGCGGCCACCGGCAGGCCCAGGGCGTGGGCCTGGTCGCAGGCGGCCTTCACCACCGCCGGGGGCATTTTCAGCTCCCCGGGCTCGCCCTTACACTTGGCGTCCAGCACGCCGCCGGTGATCATCAGCTTGATGAGGTCGGGCCTGTCTTCGGCGATCTGCCGCACCAGAGCCGCCGCCTCCTCCGGAGAGGTGGCCTCGTAGGCCAGGGACCCGGCCATGTGGCCCCCGGGCACGGACACCGCCATGTTGCCCGCCAAAATGCGGGGCCCCACGGCCTTGCCGGCGAGGATCTTATCCCGCAGGCGGGAGTCTATCGCCTGGATGCCGCCCACGGAGCGCAGGGTGGTAACGCCGGAGAGCAGCTCCGTCCTGGCATAGCCCGCGCAGACCTGGAAGGTAACGGCCCAGAGCAGGGCATTGCTGGTCATGAGGCGAACGGTCTTTGCATTGTCCTTCTGCTTGACGGTGGGCTTTCCCGAGGCGGGCAGGTGGACATGGAGGTTAATGAGCCCCGGCATGATATAGCCGCCGGCCAGGTCGATCTTTTCATAATCCGTCCCCTCCGTGCCGGCGTGGACGATGCTCTCGATCCGGTCGCCGTTTACCAGGATGCTCAGGCCCGGTCGGGGCTCCATGGCCTCCGTGCCGTCCAGCAGGATGCCGTTTATCAGTGCGTATTTCATAGGATCCTCTCCTTTCGGTTTCATTTTATCGGATGGGTCAGGCGCTGCACGGCCGCCCGGGCGGCAGAGGCCGCGTCGGGGGTGTAGAGGTCCGCGTGGATCTCATCGCAGAAGCTCTGGCTGATGGGCGCGCCGCCCACCATAATGCACACCTTATCCCGGATCCCGGCCTCCCGGGCCAGGTCCACCACCTGGCGCATCTGCTGCATGGTGGTGGTCAGCAGCGCAGAGCAGGCGATGATGTCGCAGTCATGCTCCCGGGCCGCCTGGACGAATTCCTCCGGCGGCACGTCGGCCCCCAGGTCATACACCTGGATGTTGCTGCCCTCCAGCATGATCTTCACCAGGTTTTTGCCGATGTCGTGCATGTCGCCCCGGACCGTGCCGATGCAGGCCGAGCCGATGGTCTGCCGGGCGCCGTGGGCATCCACCATGTGGGGCTTCAGCAGCGCCGTGGCGGCGGCCATGCACCGGGCCGCCATGAGCATCTCCGGCACAAAGGCCCGGCTGGCGGAAAAGTCCTCCCCCAGCTCGTTCATGCCCCGGATCAGTCCGCCGGAGAGGATGGCCTGGGCGTCCATGCCCTGGGAAAGAGCCTGCTCCGTCAGAGCCAGCACCTTCTTCTGCTGGCCCCGCTTCAAAGCCCCGGCCAGGGCGGAAAGAATGTCGCCGGCCTCCGTCTCAGCCTTGGCGGCGGCTGCCTTTGCCTTTTGCGGGGCAAGGCTGCGCCGGGGCACCGGCGGTAGGTCAAAGACTGGCAGGTGGACCCGGGCGTTGTAGGCGTCGATGGTCTCGTCGATATACCGGTCGATATGGGGATAGACAGCCCCGGGGACGCCATAGGTGATAGAGGGGATGAAATGCCCGCCGGGGACGCAGGCCCGCAGGGTATCCTCGGTGTAGGCGCGGATCTCCTCCGGCGCGGCGTCCGCCCGGTCAATGGCCGCGCCGATGCCGCCCATGAGCACCAATTTGCCCCGCAGGTGCCGCTGGAGAGCGGGGATGTCGTTTTCCGGCAGGACCCCCTGCCAGACCTGGATGCCGATCTCCGCCATGTCATCCACAATGGGCGCCAGGTAGGAGTCGGCGTGGTGGACAGCGATGCAGCCCCGGGAGCGGATATAGCCGTAAAAGCGGCGGTAGGGCTCCTTGAAAAATGCCCGCCACATATCCGGGTGCATGAACAGGGCGTCCTTGGTACCCCAGTCGTCGTGGGAGAAGATCACGTCCGGGTGCAGGTTGTCGATGAGCAGCTTTACATAGCCCAGGCGGTAGTCGGTGATGTATTCGATGAGCCGGTGCATTTCATCCGGATGCTCATAGAGGGCCGTGAGGGTATTTTCAAAGCCCATGAGGAAGTGGCACTGCTCGAAAATGCCCGTGCCCATAAAGCCCGCCAGGAGCCTTCCCTCCCCGGCGGCAGCGCGGGCAGCGGTGCGGCATTCCTCCCAGCCCTGGGTGCAGTTGGCCGCCAGATCCGGGGCATGGACCGTCTCCTCCCAGTGCGTTACATCCGGGCAGACGGTCAGCTCCTCACTGTGGACGGGGATAGCCCCCGGCGCATCCTCCGGAAAGCTGATGGTGGTTCCCCAGCGGTCCCGGCTGACGGTGCCCCGGCGGCGATTGCCCCGCAGGTAGGTGTTGATGGGGTCCGTAAGGCACAGGTGCAGGGCCTCATACTGCTTGAGCACGCGCTCCGGGCGGCCATCGGGCCGCAGCAGCTCCAGAAAAATTTCCTTAGGGGTTTGCATGGCGTTTCACTCCTCCAAGCAGAGCACACAGGCCGTATAGGTCATGGTCTGTGCGCCGTAATTATATTCCAGGCCCGATTGGCGGCATATATCGCTGACCCACAGGCCATAGGCCTCCATGGAGGACAGCCGCCTGGCCGGGTAGCGGCAGGGAGCCGCCGGACAGGTACACCGGCGGCAGAGGGTGCAGGCTCCCGCCGTGAGGGCCAGGCACCCCGGGTGCAGCAGCCGGGCCTGCCGGGCAAAGCTCTCAAAGGCTTTTCTGTGCTGCCGGGCCAAGGCCTGCATGCCCTGGTAATCGAATTCATCGGCCAGGGGGCCGGTGGTCTGCACCAGGAGGCCGCTGCGGCACCGGCGGATCTCCGCCTCCGCCCGGGCCAGGGAGCCGCACCCCGGCGGACAGGCCCAGTTTTTGCCGTACTGCCCGCAGCGGTCCGCCGCGCACATCTCCCGCACGGAGGCCAGGGGCCGGAAGGCCGTCAGGTTCGCCGGTGCCCAATGGGAAAAGCCGTTTTCTTTTGCCAGCGTCATCAGCCGCTCCATGGGCACCCTCCCCCCTCTTGACAAAGCCCGCCGGGACTGCTAAAAATTATAGTAAGCAAGTTACATACAGTATAATAAGGGCAAATGACCCTGTCAAGTCTCCCGGCAGGCCCCGGCGCAAAAATCTGCGCCGGGAAGATAGCTGACGGCGAAACACTTTTACAGGCTCCACTGGGGACTTTTCCACGAGTATATGATGAAACGGAGGACGCACTATGCAGATTCAATTCCCCCTGATCCTGGACGGCGCCACGGGCACCGAGCTGCAGAAACGGGGCTTCACCGGCGACGTATGCGCCGAGGAGTGGGTGCTGGCCCACCCGGAGGCCATTGTGGAGATCCAGCGCGGGTATGTGCAGGCCGGGAGCCAGGTGCTCTACAGCCCCAGCTTCGGCGCCAACCGGCAAAAGCTGGAGGAGCACGGGATCTTCAATCGGACGGCGGAGTATAACCGCCGCCTGGCGGAGCTGTCGAAAAAGGCGGCGGAGGGCCGAGCCCTGGTGGCCGGGGACCTCTCCCCCACCGGCCTGTTCCTGGCGCCCATGGGCCAGGCATCCTTTGAGGAGCTGGTGGACATTTACGCGGACCAGGCGGCGGGCCTGGAGCAGGCCGGAGTGGACCTGTATGTCATTGAGACCATGATGACCCTGTCCGATGCCCGGGCGGCGGTGCTGGCCGTACGCAGCGTCAGCGAAAAGCCCATCCTGGTCACCTTTACCTGCGATGAAAACGGCCGGAGTATCTCCGGCTCGGACATTACGGCGGTGCTGACGGTGCTCCAGGGCATGGGCATCGACGCCTTCGGGCTCAACTGCTCCGCCGGGCCCCGGGAGATGCTGCCGCAGCTGAAGCGGCTGCGGGAATACGCCCGGGTACCGCTGATCGCCAAGCCCAACGCCGGGATGCCCCAGATCGTGGACGGCAAGGCCGTGTATCACTGCCCGCCGGAGGAATTTACGGCCCTGGTGCCGGAATTTCTGCAGGCAGGGGTGGCCATCTTCGGCGGCTGCTGCGGCACGGATGCCGGGCACATCGCGGCGCTGAAAAAGGCCCTGGAGGGAGCGCAGATCACGCCCCCGGCCCCGCAGCACGCGGAGCTTCTGCCGGCGGCCACGGAAAAGCTGCCCATGTATCTGCCGGCGGACGCCAGGCACGGGACGGTGCTCACCGTGACGGAGGACCTGGAGGACGACCTGCTGGAGGCCATGGACGGGGACGACGCCATGGTGGCCATAGCGCTGACAAGCCTGGCGGACGTGGAGGCTCTGGCAGACGTGCAATATATGATCCAAAAGCCCCTGTGCCTGGTTTGCGACGACGGGGATGTGCTGGAGGCGGCCCTGCGGGCCTACCAGGGCCGGGCGCTGTATGAGGGCCCGGTGCCGGAGGAGCGGCTGGAAAAGCTGCGGGAAAAGTACGGCGTGATCTATTAAGCGTCTGTGCAATGACATGGCACGGGAAGTGCGATGCAAAGCCGGATACGCAAGGAGGGATGTAAAAAATGCAGCAAGAGAGACCGCCGATTCCGCGCTATCAAGTGTGCGCGGGGTGCGAGAAGGCTCACAGGGGAGTAAAGACCTGCGACAAGTATCCGGACGGAATCCCGAAGAAGTACAGCGTGAGATGGGAGGATACGCCGGACGAGACGGGGATCGCAGAAGAGTGCCCGGACTTTGAGAAGGAGAAGGACCCGTATCGCTGGACACCCCCGGAGTGGCTGAAAATTATAGAAAATCTGGAATACGCAGAGGCAATATTGAAGATGGAAAACCCGCAGGAGGCGTGGAAAGCAATCGTAAAAGCGGAAAATCTATCGCTGGAGGAGAAAATGGACCTGGCGGTGGAGTACGCGAAAACACATAGCATAGACATGCTGGAAATGACACACTACCCGAGCGGGGAAAGAGTAATCCAGGAAGAAAAGTAACGGGCTTGGTATGGGAGAGGTCCTGTCTTCCCTACGTGCGGGGCAGAACTCCTCCCCCTACGCAAAATATGCTGGTTCCTGCAAGCGGGGCGTCGGGGACGCCGCCCCCTACGGATGGGTTGTAGGGGTGGATGGCTCTGTCCGCCCATGCAGCGACAGAGCCAACTTGTTTATAAGAAAGCACCTGCCAGGGGCAGGTGCTTTTTCTTGTTTTAGGCTACTTTGGCGGCAAAGCGGCGGGAGGGGCGGTACACCAGCAGCGCGCCCAGCACCAGCAGAGCGGTGATGGACAGGCTCACGGGGTAAGCGATCATGATGGTGCGGAAGCTGGGGCTGGTGGGAAACACGAAGCGGATCCAGGCGATGCGCACGCCGCACACGCCCAGCATAGTCAGCACCGCCGGGGCCAGGGAGATGCCGAAGCCCCGCAGGTAGCCGGACATGACCTCATACAGCAGGCTGAAGGAGTGGGAGATCATGATCATCATCAGCCGGATATAGCCCGTGGCGATGACCTCCGGGTCCCGGTTAAAGAGGGACAGCAGAGGCCTTCCGAAGCTGAGGATCAGTACGATGGCAATGGCCAGGGCCACGGCCCCCTCCGCCAGGGAGAGCCAGAAGGTCCTTTTGCACCGGTCGATCTGCCGGGCGCCGTAGTTCTGGCCCACGAAGGTGGTGCAGGCCTGGGAGAAGGAATTGAGAATATCATAGGTGATGATCTCAATATTAAACGCCGCGCTGGAGGCCGCCATGACCACGGTGCCCAGGCTGTTGATGGCCGCCTGGACCACGATATTGGACAGGGCGAACACGGCGCTCTGCACCCCGGCGGGCAGGCCGATGCGCAGGATGCGGCGGAGCACGGCCCCATCTATGCGCAACTGCCTGGGGTCCAGCCGGATCTCCCGGTCCGTGCGGCAGAGACGGCGGAACAGCAGCAGGGCGCTGACGGCGTTGGAGATGACCGTGGCGATGGCCACGCCGTCCACCGACCGGTGCAGCACCGCCACGAAAAACAGGTTCAGCAGCACATTGAGCACGCCCGAGGTGGCCAGGGCCATGAGGGGGATCTTCGTCTCCCCCACGCTGCGGAAAATGGCCGCCTGGAAGTTATACAGCAGGATCACCGGCATACCCGCCAGATAGATGCGCAGGTACAACAGCGCCAGGGGCAGCACATCCGCCGGGACGTTCAGCAGGCTCAGAAGCGGCGCGGCCACCAGCTGACCCACCAGCGCCACCAGGACGCCGCCCAGCACAGACACCAGCACGGAGGTATGCACGGCCTTCTGCACCTCCTGGGGCCGACCGGCGCCGATGGCGTTGGCGATGACCACGTTGGCGCCCAGTGCGATGCCGATGAACAGGTTCACCACCAGGCCGATGATGGCGCTGTTGGCCCCCACGGCGGCCACGGCGGCGGTGCGCTCCGAGGCGGCGGTAAAGTTCCCCACGATGGCCACATCCGAGGCGTTGAACAGCTGCTCCAAAATGGCGGTGGCCGCCACGGGCAGGGCAAAGCGGGGCAATTTATTCCAAATAGGCCCATGGAGCATATCCAGACGGGCAGCAGCGTTTTTCACGGGGAGATCAGGCTCCTTTCGGCAGAAATTTGCAGCTTTTCAGTATAATCCTGTTTTTTTCGAATAGCAATGGTGAATTTCACGATTTCCGAACGGTTTAGCCCGGGCTTCCTTGACTTTTGCAGTGCAATGCGCTAAAATGTGAATATTCCGAGGAAACATCCGCCGGACGGGCGGAGAAAAAAGAAAAGGGCCGCAGCGCCGGGGCGGATCTCTCCGGGGCGGATTTTTTGCGGCCGGACGGGAGAAGCAATGAAACAGAAAAACACCAAGAATTTTGGCACCCGCTGGGGCTTTATCCTGGCCTCGGTGGGCTCCGCCGTGGGCATGGCCAATGTGTGGGGCTTTCCCAACAAGCTGGGCAGCAACGGCGGCGGCGCATTTCTGCTGATCTACCTGCTGTTTGTGTTTATTTTCAGCTATGTGGGCCTGCCGGCGGAGTTTGCCATGGGCCGCCGGGCCGGCACCGGCACCCTGGGCGCCTACGAGGGGGCCTGGGCCACCCGGGGCAAGGGCATGGGCAAGGCCGGCGGACTTCTGGGCTGGCTGCCCCTGGCAGGGTCTCTGTGCATCGCCCTGGGCTATGCCGTCATCGTCACCTACATTCTCAAGGCACTGGTGGACTCCGTGGCGGGCACCCTGATGACCACCGACACCGCCACCTGGTTCGGCGCGTTTTCCTCCACCCCCTTTTCCGTGGTGCCCTACCACATCATTGTGGTGGTGGGCACCCTGCTGACCCTGTATCTGGGCGCCCACAGCATTGAAAAGACCAACAAGATCATGATGCCTGTGTTCTTCATCATCTTCCTGGTGCTGGCGGTGCGGGTGGCGCTGCTGCCCGGCTCCTCCGCCGGATACCGCTTCATGTTCACCCCGGACTGGGCGGCGCTGAAGGATCCCATGATCTGGATCTGGGCCATGGGCCAGGCCTTCTTCTCCCTGTCGGTGACGGGCAGCGGCATGATCGTGTACGGCGCGTACCTGTCCAAGGAGGAGGACGTGGTGCATATGGCTCAGCGGACGGCGCTGTTTGACACCATTGCCGCCGTGGTGGCGGCGCTGGTCATCATCCCGGCGTGCTTCTCCTATAACCTGGACGTGGGCGCAGGCCCGGGACTGCTGTTTGTGACCCTGCCCACCATTCTGCAGAACATCCCCCTGGGTCGGCTGTTTGCCATCATCCTGTATGTGGCCATGATCTTCGCGGGCATCAGTTCCCTGCAGAACATGTTTGAGGCGGTGGTGGAATCGCTGATGCACAAGTTCCCCAAGCTCAACCGCACGGCGGCCCTGGCCATCCTGTGCGTGCTGTGCCTGGGCATCGGCCTGTTTATGGAGCCCATTGCCAAGTGGGGCACCTGGATGGATCTGGTGTCCATCTACATCATCCCCATCGGAGCCACCCTGGGCGCGGTGTCCTGGTTCTATGTGATGAAGAAGGACGACCTGCTGGCGGCCATCAACACCGGCAGTCACAAGACCCGGGGCGCTCTGTGGTACAGCGTGGGCCGGTATGTGTATGTGCCCCTGGCGCTGGTGCTGTGCCTGGTGGCGCTGATCGGCGGCGTGGCGTTTTAAGGCGCGGAAGTAAAATTGCAAAAGGGAAACCCTCCGGAAGCTGCGGCTTTCGGAGGGTTTTTGTGCGGATGGGGCGGGCAGAGGCGTCCGCCCCTATACACCGTTTTCCGATAGAAGCCCGTAGGAGGCGGCGTGCCCTCACGCCGCCGGGGCAGTGCGGTGGGGTCACTCCGGAATGTCCGCGCCGGTAATGACGGCCGGATCATCCCACCGGACCGGGTCGCCGTCTATGTCCACGTGGAAGGAGAACGTATAGCCGTAGGCGGGGTCTGCGGGGAAGCTTTGCAGCTGCTCCTCGGTGAACAGGCCCACCGCCTCGGGCCAGACGATGATCTCATCGCCCTCCTGCTCCTCCCGGTTCACGATCCGCAGGTCATAGCCCAGGGCGGCCAGGCGCTTGAATTCGCCGCCCAGGTCGCCGACGGCCACCTGCTTCCCATTTTGGAACACATCCATTTTCAAAAGATATTTCACGTTTTGGCCAGCATACCGCTCCCGGGCCGCATTGACCTCCACGAAGCAAAAGTACTCACCGTTGCGGGGCGGCAAATACTGATCGATGCTTTCCACTCGGTCATAGCCGGGAAGGAACTGTTTGTTTTCGGCCCATCCGCCGGACGGCCCAGTCCGGGCGGCATACAGCACCGTCCCCAGGGCCGCCAGGCACAGGCAGGCGGCGGCGCACCAGCGCCGCCAGGCGGGGGCGGCGGATCTGCGGGCTCGGGCAGGCTGATGGGCCTGGACGATGTAGTCGTCCAGGATGTCCCCCAGGACCAGGGAAAATTCTTCTTTTTTCATAGCATAAAGCTCCTTTCCGAAAGGCAGCGGCGCAGCTGGGCGCGCAGGCGATGGAGGGTAACGGAAACGCGATTTTCCGAGAGGGCAAAGCGGGCGGCGATGTCGGGGACGCTCTCAAAATACCAGTAGCGGCAGACGAAGATGCGCCGCTTGGTCTCCGGGAGGGCGGCCAGAAAGTCGTTGATGACGGCCACCAGCTCCTGGCGGTCCAGAGCGTCGGCAGGGGTATCCCGGTCGGAGACGATGTGCTGAAGCTCCTCAAACACCGCCTCCGCTTCCCCGCCGCCCCGCTTCTGCGCGGCGGCGCTGCGCAGCCGGTTCAGGGCCAGGTTCCGGGTGATCCGGCCCAAAAACGCCGGGAGCACCGCGGGCCTTTGGGGCGGCATGGCGTTCCACGCCTGCAGGTAGGTGTCGCTGACGCACTCCTCCGCGTCCCGCCGGTCGGGCAGGATGTTTCCGGCGATGCTGGCGCAGTAGACGCCGCATTTTTCCGCCGCAGCCGGGATGGCGCGCTCATCCCGGGCCCAGAACAGCGCCACAATGGCGGCATCGTCCATGGTCCTCTCCCCTCCTTTCCTTTGGCCTTTCACTTTTATAGACACAATCGGTGTGCGTTTCTTACAGGGGCCGGGTAAATTATTTAAAAAACTCCCGGAAACGGATTCCGGGAGTTTTTAATTCTAAACGCTTCAAAATTATGTGCGCGGCGGGCTGCAAATCTTTTGTCGGAAAAGTCCAAAGGAATTTTCGACAGGCGCATTAGCCCCACAGGGCGGTGAGCATGGGGATGATCTGCTTTTTGCGGCTCATAACGCCGGGGAGGAACAGGGTGTTGTCCTTGGGCTCCACGGAGAAGGCGTTGCGGATGGTATCGTCGCTGCCCACATACAGCAGCTGCGTGCCCTCCAGCAGCACATCCGTGAGCATCAGCAGCACCATGTCGTAGTGGTGCTCGTCCCGGATGCGGTTCATCTCCTTGAGCAGCTCCTCCTTGCGGTTCATGATGTCCAGGGAGTCCAGGCAGGTGATCTGCCCCACGCCCAGCACCTGCTCGGCAATATGGAATTCCTTGAAGTCCGAGGCGATCATCTCCTGCACCGGCTTATCCGGGCTGACGGAGGCAAACAGCTCCTTGCCCAGATCGTCCAGCCGGACATTGGCGATGCGGGCCAGGCGCTCGGCCATGGAGATGTCCCGCTTGGTGCAGGTGGGGGACTTGAACATCACCGTGTCAGACAGGATGGCCGCCGCCATGAGCCCGGCCATGGGCCCGGAGGGGATGACGCCGTGCTCCTGATACATGGCGGCGATGATGGTATTGGTGCTGCCCACGGGTTCATTGCGCACATAGATGGGCTGGCCGGTCTGAATGTCCGCCAGGCGGTGGTGGTCAATGATCTCCAGGATCTCCGCCTGGTCCAGGCCCGGCACGGACTGGGCAAACTCATTGTGGTCCACCAGCACCACCTGCTTGCGCCGGGGGCGCAGCAAATGATACCGGGACAGGGTGCCCACGACTTTTTCGTTTTCGTCCAGCACGGGATAGCTGCGGTAGCGGCTCTTGAGCACCACCTCACGGACGTCGTCGATATAATCGTCCAGGTGGAAGCACACGATCTCCCCCCGCTGGCAGGGCCGGGAGATGGGAATGGCCTGGTAGATCAGGCGGCAGGCGCGGCCGGCGGCAAAGGGAGTGGAGATGATGCAGGTGTCGCCGTCATACTCCTCCAGAGCGGGGTCGACATCCGCCCGGCAGATGATGAGGCAGCTGACGTGCTGGTCCAGGGCCCGCTGGATCATATCCGGCTGGCTGGCCACCAGGACGATATTGTTGCTGCCGGAAAAGCGCAGGTTCTCCGTGGCCTGGGGCATAGCCACCACCACGTTGCCGCTGATGTTGGTGGGCACGCTGCTGCCCTCGTTGACGATGCGGCCCTCCAGCACGCTGACCAGGTTGAACACCGGCAGCTCCTCCACCCGGCTGTCCACCAGCGTCTCCATGCTGAAGGTGGCGATGTCACCGGCGGAGAGCATGCCGTACAGGGTGCCGTCGTCATTGACCACGGGGACGGCGGAAATGCGCTGGTCGCGCATCACATTCCAGGCCCGGTCCATGGTGACGGAGGAGCTGAGGCAGGGAGGCGTATCATACTCCAGGTCGCAGACCTGGGTGCGGACCGTGCGGATGGTCATAGGCTCCTCAAAGCCGAAATGCCTGAGCATGCGGTTCGTCTCGTCGCTGACGTGGCCCAGGTGCGCCGCCACATACTGCCGGTCGCCCAAGGCATTGCGCAGGGCGGCATAGGACATGGCCGCCACTATGGAATCCGTATCCGGATTGCGGTGGCCGGTTACAAAAATCTCGTTCATGGTCTCTCCTCCCGGGAGCTTTTTTCCCATTATAAAGCGGCGGTATTTCATTTTCAATACGAGGATATTATAAATTTTGGGTATTTGGTGCGGTTTTTTCCGTGAAAAGGCAGAGAGTGCAGCAGTCAGTGGGTGATATACTCCGCCGCGTAACCGTGATGGGCAAAATAGGCGGTAGCCTTGGTCTTCATGTCGACGGCGATCTCTTTTGCAATTTTATTGGCCTTAGGATAGTACCACAGGTCGATGTTCTCGATTTTTGCACACTGGGCTTCATGATCCAGCGTGACCGGGACGCGCACACCACGATCCCGCCATTTTATGTAAAGGTATCCATCCCGAAAGAGCATATCTCCGTGGCTCATTTTTTGAAATTGTTTTTTATCGCAGGACAGCTCTTTTTTCACGGTTCGCCAATAGCTCCACAGGGTCTGTTCCCAATCCGTCTCGTTCTTTCTGTCAAGCCATTCGTGGGCGCGGGCATAGGGAAATCTGCCGCCGAACAGGAGGCGGCGGATCAGGCTAATGCCGCGGTTTTTCGCCGCGATGGCAAAACATATGCCGGGAAGGCGCAGACTGTCAAAGGTGCAGAGCTGCTGCTCCAGATCCACCACGCAGGGAAGCAGAGCGCTGTCAAAGCTGTCCCCACCACCTTTGCAGACTTCATCGGGCAGGGTCAGGCGGAAATTTTCCTCCACACGGTCAGCAAAAACCAGAACGACCATAACTTGGTTTATAGGAGTGCTTCGTTGATTTTTATCTAGGAAGCGATGCGTCTTCGAGCCTCTCAGAGCCCTGGCGTTGGTGGCGGCGGAACTGACGAATCGGCGGTACTGGTCTTTATCCAGAAAAGGAGTTTCGTAAAAAGCAATGAGCTTTTCGACGCTGCGGGAATAGATGGTCAGGGGATAGGCGCTTTTATACAGGAGCATCTGAGGCGGGACCGGACAAGATACCGGGTAGTACTCCTCCCCAAAATGTGCTATCCTCCGCTTGGCCTTTTCAGGGGAGAAGTTTGCCGGCAGCGGAAAGCGCCTGCGCGCTTTTTGATAACAATGGAGGCTCGCCAGGGTCATGTCCACGGTCATGAGGCAGAGAAAGCTTTTAAGAAGGTAAGTGAGCATCCCGATGTCCAGCACGATGGAACCGATTGCCCGAAACCAATCAGGAAAGAAGGGCAGCCGGAACAAGAACAGCACCGGGATCAAAAAACTGCCCAGGATGATCGCGAGGATAAGGATTTGGCAGAGCAAGGGGTTTTTCAGCTTCGGGAATGGCATGGGCGTCGCCTCCATAACTTGGTAAGAATACTATATCACGATTTATTGATACGTGCAAATGAGTGTGCGTTATATGCGGCGGCACACATAGGTGCCGCCCTACAATAGGTTTTGTAGGGCAGGACCCGCGTACCCTGCCGCGGGGTGCAGTGAGCGGCGGGGTGAGGGCACCCCGCCCTACGGATAACAGGGAGAGATGCCGTCCCCTACGGACACGTTACAGGCAGCGCGGTGGACAATTTCGGAAAAAGAAGCCCCGCCGGAGGGCGGGGCTTCTTGCTGGATTCATCGGGCATAGGTGGTGATGGGATAGGTGATGCCCGGGTACTCAATGGTATCAACATAGTCCGGGTCGTCATCCACGGCGCCGAAGGCGTCCTCCGGGGACTGGATGATGCCCCACTCCTGCAGCAGCGCCAGGGCGCGGGTACACTGGAGGTTAAGCGTAATGGCCACATCCCGGTCGCTCACGGCATCCTCCAGGTGGATCTGCACCCGGCAGTTCTGATTGCGGTAGAGGTCCGGGTCGGCCATGTTCATGCCCGCGATGTCCTCCAGCACCGCCTGATACAGGTCTTTGCTCTGCTGGGCCGTGAGCTCCCGGGAGATCTCCTCCTCGGGAATGTCTACCCAGCCGTAGCGGAGGTTGTCGGCAGAGATGTCCTCCGCGGCATCCAGCACCATGCTGCGGCGGAAGGTGTCCGTCTCTGTCAGGGCTTTCACCTGGGGCAGGTCCGCACTGCACAGGCTATAGCGCCGGGACAGGGTGCCGCCGTTTTTCAGGAAATAGGTGAATATAACGGTCTGACCGTAACGAGCGGCGTCTTCCTTTTCCTGATCGCTGCGGCTGACAAAATAGCGCTGGGCCTGGAGCGCGGCGTCGATCTCCTCCGGGGTGGTAAGGCTCGTGTTGCCGCGGGTCATAGCGCCGCTGAATACCTCCACAGACTCCACCTGGCTGGCCTGGGGAACCCGCCGCTCAAAGCCGAAGACGTCCCCCTTGATGCACAGGCACAGGGCGATAAGCGCCGCGCACAGAGCGATGAGCTCCGGCCAAAGCTTGCCGAAAACCCGGGGCGTGCGGGCAATGAGCATCTGGGTGCCGATCATGCACACCAGGCCCAGAGCGACAATGCAGGCCAGCAGGCCCACGGTATTGCTGGTGCAGCACAGGATCAGTGCCAGCGCAACGCCCAGGCCCAGGCCGCCCAGTACCCCCACGATCCACCGCACCACCGGGCGCAGGGGCCGGAAGGCCAGGGTATCGCCGGAGGCCTCGCTGCGGCGGATGCGGTAGAGCAGCCAGCTGACCGCCAGCAGCACGACGGCCACAATGCCGTACACCAGCAGGCTCTTCCAGGCAGAGGCGGGCAGAAGGGCGGCATCGCCCTCGCCATACATAGCCGTCAGGCCGAAGCGCAGACGCAAAACCGGGGTGAGCCAGACCACGATATGCTCCCGGCTCATGGAGAGGACATTGTCATTATAGCTGGGGTAAAAGAGGCCGCACATCACGTCCACCAAAAGGCGGCAGAGGATGGCCACGCAGTTCAGCGTGCCGTAGGCCACAATCATGGCCGGCAGCCAGGCGCAGAGCATGCAGCAGAGGATGCCCAGGGCAAAGAACAGCAGGAAGGTCACCAGGGAGAACACCAGCCAGGAAAGGCTCTCCCCCCAATGAGACCCGCCGCTCTGGGCCGAGAGCAGGCAGATGAGCACATTGCTCACAGCCACGCAGCCCACGCCGCAGAGCACATGGGTGCGGAACTGGCAGCCCCGACTGGCGGGGAAGCTGTGCATGCCGTAGGTAGCCCGTGTACCCGACAGGTAAGAGAACAGGGCCATGGCCAGGATCAGGCCGAAAAACAGATGGATCCAGGTGGCGGCCTGGGTGGCGGAGCCGATGATCTCCAGGGCGGTGCGGCGGGCGGAATCCGGGTAGGCGGCCTGCAGAGTCGCGGGAATGTCGTTCCACATCCGCAGGGGCAGGATCAAAAACCACAGGAAGGTATAGCCCGCAAACAGCGGCCAGCAGCGGCGCAGGTCGCTGCGCAGCAGGGCCCGATTACAGAAGGATCTTGTGAGCAGCATCGTCCGCACCTCCTAATTCATAGATGAAAATTTCCTCCAGGGTCAGGGGAATAGCCTCCAGCAGCACAGGGTTGGTGATCTGCATGCGGCGGCAGATCTCCTCGCTGCTGCCGCGCATGATGTAGGTATGCACCCGGCCCACCTGGGAGTGGTGCAGGATCTGCAGCTCCGCAGGGAGGGCAGGCTCCTGGGCCGTGGGATAGGCCACCTGGAGCTTGACGGTGTTATCCTGCAGGTCGGAGAGGGTGCGCTCCAAGAGCACCTTGCCCTTGTCCATGATGCCCACATGGTCGCATACGTCCTCCAGCTCCCGGAGGTTGTGGCTGGAGAGGAGCACCGTGGTGCCCCGGGCGGCTACGTCGTCCAGCAGCACCTGCCACACCTGGCGGCGCATCACCGGATCCAGGCCGTCCACCGGCTCATCCAGTACCAGGTACTCCGGCAGGCAGCTCATGGTGATCCAAAAGGCCGCCTGGCGCTGCATGCCCTTGCTCATGCGGCGGATGGCCTTCTTTTCCGGCAGCTGAAACAGCTCCCGGAGCTTTTCAAACCGGTCCCAGTCGAACTGGGGATACATGCCTGCGTAGAGCTTGGCCATCTCCCGGATGGTAGACTGGTTATAGTAGAACCAGTCGTCGGGAATGGACACCACCCGCTCCTTCACATGGCGGTTTTCATACACCGGCACGCCGTTTACCAGCACCTGGCCGGAATCCTGCCGATACACCCCGGTGATGTGGCGCAGCAGCGTAGACTTGCCCGCGCCGTTGGGGCCCACCAGGCCATACACCGCGCCCTTGGGCACCGTGAGGGTGGCGCCGTTCAGGGCGGCAAAGCCGTCAAAGGTTTTCACCAGATCCTTTACCTCAATCATTGCTTTCCTCCTTCCACAGAGCCAGCCACTGCTGCTCCGTCATGCCCAGGTGCCGCAGCTCCTCGATGGTCTCCCCCAGAGACGCCGTCAGCTCCTCCATGCGGCGGATATTCTGCTCGCCGTCCTCGGCCACAAAGCTGCCCCGGCCGGCCACGGAATATACAAAGCCCTCCGCCTCCAGCTGCGCATAGGCCCGCTGGATGGTGTTGGGGTTGATGGCCAGCTCTGTGGCCAGCTTGCGCACGGAGGGCAGCTGATCCCCCGGCTGCAGCACCCCGCTGAGCATCAGCCGCCGCAGGCCGTCCCGCACCTGCTGGTGGATGGGCCGGCTGTCCCGATAGTCCAAATGAAGCACCTAACGTTCCTCCTTCCGTGTTAAGTGTACTATTTGTGTTAGTACGGTCAATATACCACGGCAAGTTGCCCCTGTCAAGGAGAAAGTTGGGAATATTTCCGCCCGGGGGCGGGCATGATGGAGAGGTGAAATGCGCCGGGCGGCGTAAAAGTCCGTGCAGGCCCGGAACAGGTCGTCCCTACAAGGAGACGGGGATACGGATTGCCACGCCAGTGACGTCGGTCACTGACTCGCAATGACACTTTTGCAAGAGGTGTGCCGGACGGCGGGACACATGGGTCCCGCCCTACAGCCGTTATTTTTGCAGGGCAGGGCCCGCGTGCCCTGCCGGGAGTGCGGTGCAGACCCGGAACGGGTCGTCCGGGAGGCCGATCCCTACGCACCGTTTACCGGTAAAAAGCCGTAGGGGGCGGCGTCCCCGACACCCCGTGCCCCACACACGGATGACCGCATAATTCGCTTCCTACATATTTACAATAAGGAGGAACAACTATGAAGGCTATGGTCTATCAGAAAAGCTGCATCCAGTGCGGGCTGTGCGCATCCGTGTGTCCGGAGGTGTTTTCCATGCGCCCCGGCCTCCCGGCCCAGGCCCAGGGGGATGACATCCCCACCGATCTGCAGATCAGCGCCCAGGCCGCCGCCGAGGGCTGCCCCACGGATGCCATCTCCATCCAATAAAAATATTCCCGTTTTTTAAAATCATGCTTTACAAGCCGCAGGGAGTGTGGTATGTTATTAGAGTACGCTGCCATGCGTATGAATTGCCCTTGCCTTAGTCCCGCGGATGCTTCACCCGTCCCGGCACTCAGACAGCGGGCAGACATAAAAGAAAGGTGGAACTTAACCATGATGCTGAAAGACCAGAAGACCTCTATCATCGAGGCCAACCGTACCCACGAGAACGACACCGGCTCCCCCGAGGTGCAGGTGGCTATCCTCACCGAGCGCATCAGCCAGCTCACCGCTCACCTGAAGGTGCATCCCCACGACTTCCACAGCCGCCGCGGTATGCAGATGATGATCGGTAAGCGCCGTCGTCTGCTGGACTATCTGGCCAAGAAGG
>CAMBKF010000031.1 GCA_945868085.1 uncultured Oscillibacter sp. | reverse complement strand
CACCCGCCCCGTGCGGGGCGGGACGACCTCGCTTCTTAGGTGGTGCCGGCATCTCCGAAATTTCAATCCACCCGCCCCGTGCGGGGCGGGACTTTACGGGATTTCACGGCAAAAACTTCCTCGGGCTTATTTCAATCCACCCGCCCCGTGCGGGGCGGGACATCGTAGACGGTACGTAGGAATTGGAACTCATATATTTCAATCCACCCGCCCCGTGCGGGGCGGGACGGTCTAATCGGTTAGTCGGTGTTTCATTTCCAGATTTCAATCCACCCGCCCCGTGCGGGGCGGGACCGTTGTAGATACTTTCGGTGCCTCCGGCCTTCTTATTTCAATCCACCCGCCCCGTGCGGGGCGGGACGTGGAGTAGACCACAAGTCCGTTTTGGAAGAAAACAATTTCAATCCACCCGCCCCGTGCGGGGCGGGACGCCCTCAGCGGTCAGAAAACGGGCCACGTCAGAAAATTTCAATCCACCCGCCCCGTGCGGGGCGGGACGACCTCGCTTCTTAGGTGGTGCCGGCATCTCAGAAATTTCAATCCACCCGCCCCGTGCGGGGCGGGACGCTCACGGTCTGTCAATGGGGTCCAGGGATAGCATTTCAATCCACCCGCCCCGTGCGGGGCGGGACCGGGCCACCCTGCAAACACCACCTTCAGCATATAAATTTCAATCCACCCGCCCCGTGCGGGGCGGGACCACAAGCAACAGTGGTTATGCTTCTTCCCGCTCATTTCAATCCACCCGCCCCGTGCGGGGCGGGACCTTGCATAAACCTTTTCGGGAGGGTTCATTTTATTTCAATCCACCCGCCCCGTGCGGGGCGGGACTGCAATCATGCACAAAATTTATTCCATGCATTTTTGCATAATGCACAATCTAACGTGCAGTCAAGCTACCGTTTGCATATCGGTGAGTGCTTTTACGGCAGTTGTGTTTTTGTTTTTCGGTTACACGCCTATTTCCCGGTGCGAACCCATTGGTGCTCCCCTGAGAGCTTCCACTTCGCGCAGTCAGATCATCAGGACCCCCTCGGGTTTATAGCCGATCTTCGCGCCGAAATGCTCGATCTTCGTCTCGTAGCGATTGCCCAAATAATAGAACCGCAGGCTGTCCTTCTCCTTGTCCATGATAGAGCACAGCTTATGCTGCAGCTGCTTACATTGGGCAGCATCCAGCAGGCATTCAAACACCGAGTTCTGCACACGCTGGCCGTAATTCACGCACTGCTTTGCTATTTGGCGAAGGCGCTTTCGCCCCGCCGCATCCTCGGTGCTCACATCGTAAGAAATCAATACCAGCATGATTCTGCCTCACTTCCACAAAAACGGCGGGTAAGCATCCAGGTCCCCCCGCAGGTGCCGCGCCAAGAGCAGCGCCTGCATATACGGAACCAGCCCCCAGGGCAGCTTTTCCTGCAGATACGGGTGCGTGATCACCTCCTGCTTGCGCTCCTGCCAGCTTCTGAGGAACTTTCTGCGCCCATCGTCCGTCATGGCCACCGCTCCGCTCTCGGCCGTTTCAAAATCATCGGGCCCCATGACCTTATTATTGATAAGGGTCAGAACAAATCGATCCGCCATGCATGGCCGCAGCTCCTCCATTATATCCAGGGCAAGGGACGTTCTGCCCGGGCGATCCCGATGCATAAAGCCCACATAGGCATCCAGCCCGACGCTCTCCAGGGCCGAGGCGCAATCCCCCGCCAGCAGGCTGTACGCAAAAGAAAGCATGGCATTGACCGCATCCGTGGGCGGCCGACGGTTTCTCCCGCGGAAATAGAAGCTCTCTTTGTTCCGTAGGATCATGTCGTCAAAGACATCGAAGTACAGCGTGGCGGCCGCGCCCTCGAGGCCCCGGAGGGAATCCAGCGACTCCGCCTGCATGACCTGCGGCATCAGGTCATAGATCGCCGCCGATACATTCCGGAATTTCTCCTCATCAATGCGCAGCTTGTGGTCCCGCTTCGTTCGCTCAATGCTCCATCGGCCATTAAAAAGCTTGCCCCAGATCATATATTTCGCGATCCGGCAGCTGGCGGCCAAATCATCCGCCAGGCGATACTGCTCCCGGCGCAGCAGCACATTGCCATTGGTAATCCCCGCCGCCCGGGCCAAAAATCGCCCACCCGGCGTGCAGAAACTCAAGGCAATATTCCGCTTGACGCAGGCCCCCATCAGCGCCGGGGAGGCCCCCGCATAAGAAAAGCACAGGATCCCCTCCAAATTATGCAGAGGAAATCGGCCGAGTTCTTCCCGGTCCCGGCGAACCACCACGTTTTCCCCGTCCAGCGCCAGATATACATCCTCGGACGTCACAAACAGCGTATTGAGCAAACGCCTCATACCGTCTCCTCCATATATCGTTCCAGATAGCTTTTCACCGAGCCGCCGCGCATCAGCTTAGGCAGGCACAGCTCCTTCAGCGAGCAGGCATTGCAGGCCTTGGTCGGCTTCACCTTGGGCGTGTATCCCCGCTTATACATCTGATGCATCTCCGCCAAGGCCTCTGTGGCCTCCCGGCGGAGCTCCGGGGTGAACGCCACCTCCACCCGCCGCCGGGTCTCGCCAAAATACAGGGCCCCCTTGGGTATATCGCAGCAGAGCATCTCCTCCAGGCAAAGGGCCTGGCCGCAGAGCTGCAGCTCGTTGGCATGGTCCGCCCGGGGTGCGCCGCGCTTATACTCCACGGGATAGGGCTGAAAAAGGCCCTCCTCATTCCGCAGCGGGACCCCCTCCGCGCAGCGTCTGAACTCCACCACATCGCACGCCCCGGATACACCCAGGGCGCGGGACGAAATGGCCATGCCCCGCACGACGATCAGGCCTGGCCGCTTTTCCCGCAGCCCGGGATCATGGGCGCGCTCATGCAGGATCTCCCCATCCACCGTCCGGAGATTTTCCGCCCACAGATCCTCAATATGGATCAGCGCCCACTGTCTGCGGCAGAAGCGAAAATGCTGGAGCCCGGAAAGCTGGAGATACTCCTCTTCCTTATAATCCATCTATGATCTCCGGCGTCAGTCCCGGCAGCTCATCCAGGGCGATCTCATAGTCGTCCACGCACTGGGGCAGGCCCTCCACGTTTTTGGGCGTAACATGGACGCTGCGGTGCACCTTGGCCGAGGAATACTGCCCATCCTTGCAGTTGTGCTCCCACCAATAGAGCTTCACCACTTCCATGGAGCCCTCGGGCCGCGCGGAAGATGCGTCGTTCACGAACAGCGTCCGCAGACATTCTTTCACGACCGCGGCATCCTCCCGGGTAAAACCGGTCTTTTCCGCCAACTGCACATTGATGGCGCCCTTGATCTCGTACAGGCCGAAGCGGACGAAATTTATTGTCCCCATCGTATCTCTCCCGCGCGTTTCTCCTGGCTCTCCATTTAGGCTCTTGGTGATCTTCATTTCCGCAATATCCACAGGCGACATACTCACCCCCAGGTGGACGGTAACCGGCCCCCGCACACCAACGGAGACTCCATCTCCATCGTTGCCTTTTTTCTTGAAGGCAAACACCTGCCCAAAGCTGCGCACATCCATCCATTTTTTGCATGCAGCCTTTGCAAACTCGTTCTGGTCCTTGATTCCCTTCAGTTCCTTATCCGCCCGCTCTCTTTGGCTCTTGTGACCATCTTTGCAGTTGTCATCGGGCTGCAAGAAAATGGCGTGTCCCATATCCTGCATGCGGTTACGAATTTTTCTTTTAATGCACACAGTTGATATTTCCCCTCGGCCATTCAAGTCGGTCCTGGGACGGTTGCCGTCCGTTGGGTCGCCGTTACAGTTGGCGTTGGTCACAGAGATCAGTGCCACAAAGTCGATTTTGTTTTCCAAAGCTGCCATAATTATTCCTCCTCCATATTGTCATCCGTTTGGTTTTTGGTAAAGAATGCGTTCCTCTGCAGTTCATAGCCCATCAGGTAAATATCCTCCAGGGGCCGGTTCAGCTCCTCCTCCGGGAATTCACTCAGTATGCCGATGATCTCGCCCACCAGCCGCTTGTAGCGGGCGGCCTGCCATCCTTTCACCCGGTTCAAATAGGCCAGCTGCAAGTGCCGGTTGACCCTCTCATACACCGAAAACGGTCTCCGCTTAAACTCACTCATGTACTTGATCGCGTTTGTCTGCCTGTTCTCCTGACTGTCTTCCTTCCCATTTTCTTTTTTCTTATAATAGTAGTCCTCCTCCACGCGCTCCATGGCCGCCAGAAGCCTGCCGTATTGGAAGCTGCGGTCCCTCTTGTCCAGTGTCCAAGCCATTTCGTTCCCTCCTTGATTTGTGTCATACCTGTATTTCTGCAGCGCCGCGCAGGCTGTCTGCAGGATCTTTCTCCAGTTTGCCTTCTTATAGCCCAGCGGCGAAGAAGCCCTATGCGTCAGCGCCCGCAAAATGTCCAGCGGGAATATCCCCCCGTCCACCTTACACTGCAGCAGTCTCTGCAAATGCTGTCCCAGAATATTGCCGTCCGTTACCAGTTTTTTCTTTTGCTCCGTACCAAAGGCGCAGTCCACGATGTCCAACAGATTCGGCGCCTGGATGCCAGACTTACCTGCATACCAGCAGCAATGTCCGTCCCAGTCCTCCATGCGCTGTAAAAAGGTTCCCAGGTCTATTTCGTTGTAGTAGGTCACCGCCAGCCGCCCGGTGGTAGCCGCGTCAAGGCTAACCAGAACAGCCCTGTCCTCATCCTTCAGTTGATGATCCTTTCGGAAGCTCAGGAGCGTGCTTTGCAGCTTTTCCTTGTATTCACTGGGCTCGCGCACCGGCTCAGCCTCTGCACTGCGCACCTTGCGCATGGGTCTGAGGACTGTTTTTCCCTCCGGATTCCAGCACAGGAAGGTCCTTGTGCTCGCGCCCTCCCGCACACCTTGATCCGCCGCCAGCCAACGCAGCGCATTGTGCGCCTTCTGCGAGGCTATGTAGCCCACGGTGGCCGCCTGCTTTTCATCCAAAAATCTCCCCCGGTAGGTAAAACCGCTCCCGTCATTGGTTGAGATCAGCTTGGCCCTGTATAGGTTGGAAACGACCCCGCACGGATGTTTTTCCGCAGGCAAATCAATCTTCCCGTTTACCATACATAAAGCACGGTCCCGATCACAGATCACGCTATCATAGTAACCTTGAAATAGCGAAAACAACTTCTTATTTTTCCAGCAGGCAGGCTCTTCCGTTTCACATCCATCCACGCGCCACCGGATCATTTGCTTTATGGTTTTATCTTTCTGCACAGTATTTGCCTTTATGATCCCGCAGTTTAGCAAATCAGCGATAATGGTTTCCCCCTCCACATAGGCACGCACTGCGCTTAAAATCGGGTGCGAGTAGGCCGACTCCTCCCATGCGCAAAGTTCTCTCAAATACAATCCATGGGCTTCCTCGTCGTCAGGCGCAACATACTTGATTTGGTCGCACAGTGGGTGTGCCGCCAATTTATTTGCCCGTCCTCCGGAATCTTCCGTAACGGGAATAATCGTTCTTCCATCTTTTTTGTCCAAAAGCTTTGCGCCGCGAAATTCTCCCTGTTTGCTCAGCGTGATCTCAATGTGCGCATTGGCTATAATGTGCGAAATGGGTGCCAGCGGCTCATGCCCCTCCCGGTACACCCCTACCAGGGCGGCGCTGGAATCGTATGTCTCAATGGCGCGCTGTAAAAGTCCCATTATGTAACCTCCCCAAATTCCCGCAGGCCGGAGAAATTGTCCAGCTCCGCCCCGAAGGACTTCATCTCCATATCCCGGATGGTCTTTTGCACCGGGCACTGCTCCGGCGGCACGAATTCGATCACGCCCTTTTTCATCACCGGGTACCAGAACCGCACCGTCATCTTCCCCCGGGTGTCCGCCGAATACGCCTCGTCCGCGTAGGTGATGCCGTGGTACATGAGCCCGAAGGCCAGCTGCTCCGTGCCATCATAGGCACCCGTCCCCTCTCCGAATACGCACGGCTCCACATAGCCCTGGCACTCCCGTGCGCCCAGGAAAATGTCCCGCCGGCCGCCCTTGCGGATCATCTTTCTGGCGATCTCGTGGTGCTTATTCTCGTTGCGGTCGGCGGCCAGCTCCGGCCGGTTCTCATTCCACTCAAAGTGGGCCCGGACCTGGTAGCAGCAGTCCTTCAGATAAGTATAGTAGCTCAGGTCGTTCTTTTTCTCTCCCCCGCCGTATTTGATCGGGCGGATCCCCTTGGTCTCCATCTGAATGGGCTTCATCACCCGCACCGCGTCTATGACCCAAATAATGGTGGGCTTCCAGTATACGGAGTGCAATATCCCCTTGAGGGCCTCATAGGTGGGCACCTGGTAAGTACACTTTTCCCCGCCCACGCGCATAACGGGGTCAGAAAACAGGGCGTAGTCCCCTGTCACCTGAAACTCCACAATGTTGTCATACTTTGTATTTTTCACCCGTTTACACCTCCATAAATTCCCGATTTTCCGTCTCTGTCATCAGGCCCAGCGTATCATCATAAAACCCCTCTGCCAGGACCCAGGCGCAGTCGCCGCACACGGAGTGCAGCGCGCCCTTCTCCTCCAGCTGCTTCTTTTGATACGGATAGAGCCCCACACAGTAGGCGGCCGCCTCCCGCAGCACCGCGGCCCGGTACTCCGCGTCATACCGGCATCGCTCCCCGCACAGCTCCGCAATGAGTTCCTTTCCCCTGCCGTAGGGCACCAAAACATCCGTGGTGTCCTCCTGAAATACGGAAAAATACCGCCCTGCCGTTTTGAACGCCTGCCGCAGGCAGAACATCTCCGCCCCGGCGCACCCCTCATCGGCATACCGCCGGTTGTCCGCCATCAGGTCAAACAGGCTGGTCCCCTGCTCGTTTACATAATAGTCCTGCTCTCCCTCCGCCATGTCCCGGTACACCGCCCGGTAATAGTAGCGGATGGCTTCCTCCGAAAACAGATCGCCGCCAAACTTCTCCGGCGTCCTTTGAAACGCCTCCATCAGCGAAAGGGTGGCATCCTTCCCCCGCTGAATATCCCGCAGCATGCCCAGCTTTTCATCCGTGCAGTTCACCGCATACACAGGCCGAGGCACTTGGGATTCCCCACCGCGGTTGCACCGCCCCGCCGCCTGGACGACGCTGTCCATGCCCGCCGTCAGCCGTACCACCGCGTCAAAGGAGATATCCACCCCCGCCTCGATGACCTGGGTGGCAATGCAGAGCACCTTTTCTCCCCGGGCCAGCGCCCGGCGCAGGTTCTCCAGCACATCCCGCCGGTTCTGCACGCACATCCCCGCCGACAGATGAAAGCTCCTATACTCCGCCGATTTTGTCTTTTCCAGCAGGTAGGCCGCCTCGCTCTTTTTGTTGCACACCACCAGGAGACTTTTCACCGTCTCCATCTGCTCGCTTATCCACTCCGGCAGCTCCTCCAGCCGCCGGTCCGGAAGTCTCACCAGCTCCGTCCGGCGAAAGGCCGCCCAGAGCGCTTCATCCCGGGGCACCATCTCCTCCGGCTTTTCCCGCAAGGGATGGGCAGCACACTCCAGCTCCGGCTGGGTGGCTGAGCACAGCACTACCGTAGCGGCGCACTGCTCACTCAAAAACTGGACGGCCAGGTTAAACAGCGTCAGCATCTTCGCCGGCACCGTCTGTACCTCGTCTATGACAATGACGCTGCCGCACAGGGCCTGGAAGCGCCGCACCGCCGTGGTCTTCCCGGCGAACAGAGTGTTCAGCAGCTGCACCAGCGTGGTGATGATAATGGGCGCATCCCAGCTCTGCACCAGTAGCTCCCGCTCATCCAGCTCCTCCCGGGAAAGCTTCGTCTGCACCACATTGGAGTGGTGCTCCAGGATCAGTCCCTCGTCTCCCACATATTCATGGATGACCTTTGCGTTCTGCTCCAGGATCGACAGCAGCGGCGAAACGAAGATCAGCCGCTTTTTGTGATATGCCCCGCCGTGGGCCAGGGCGTACCGCAGGGAACTGAGGGTCTTGCCGCCACCGGTAGGGATGTTCAGCCGGAAAATGCCCGGTTCCCGGAACGCAAAGGTCCGGCACCGCTCCGAGATGGCGTGCCGCGCCTTCTGAACCGGCGTTTCCTGCGGAAACTGCGCCAGCTTCCCCTCCAAATATGCCAGCCGATCCTCCCATACCGGGCCCATGTCCTCCGGCCGGGTCTGCGGGTGCGCCCCGTTCATAAAGGCCGCCGTGTCGCAGCGGTCCCCCTCGATCACCGCGGATAGGAGCAGCCGCGCCAAAAGCCCTGTTTCAAATGCATAGTCCCGGTCGTCGGCATAAGCCGCATCCAGCCGGTCCATGCACCGGCCAACTTCCTCCGCCGCTTTTTTAAACAGCGCCCGGATCTCATGCTCCGGCACCTCCCTCAAAAAAGCCGCCACGGCGGCTTCGTAAGCGACATCCCGCCTTTCGCACCGGTATGGAAGCCCCAGCCGCTGGGCCGGGTCCACGCAGTCAAAGAGCCCGTGGTGGGCTCCGATGGCAAAGGCGATCAGCTCGGCACACACGATCTCCGGAAACGTCGCCCCCTGGCCGTGAAAGGTGTCCATTATGTACCGGCAGCCCTGGAACGTGTGGATCACGCTGCCCCGCTGCCCGGGATCTCCCGCCTCCAGATACCGCTGAAATGCCTCGGTATACTTGCCCATATCGTGCAGCAGGCCCGCCAGGTACCCCGTGTTCTCCAGTCCCACGCTCCGCAGGCACTGCCCGGCCCGCTGCGCCGTCCCCACCAAGTGCGCGTACACCGTCTGCCGGATCGGCTTCCCGTCAGGTCCTGCCCGTTTGTGGGCATAAAATGCCATGTTCCTCCCTCACCCCTTCTTTTCGCAATGACCAGCACCGCCTGTCAATCACCCATTTTTCCTATTTTTACTATACCTCATTTTCTCCGATTTTTCAACAGTATATCGCAAATATTTTCTTTTTATGGAATTTTAGTGGTAAAATCAACACATTACCCCCTATGGAATTATCCATATTTTTCCTTTTTGTGCCGGTGCTCCTGCAGCTCACAGGCTCCGGGCGAAGCATTTTTCTCCGTGGTCAGCGCCGCCGCAAGTGCAAAAAAATAAGACCCGCGGCCATTTTGGCCGCGGGTCTTTTCATCTGCGATTCAATTCTGTCCCTTCAGCTTCTCCAGAGCCGCCCGGGCGGCGGATTGCTCCGCCTCCTTCTTGCTGTGGCCGGTGCCGGTGGAATACGCCTCCCCATTGAGCAGGGCCGCCGCCTCAAAGACCTTGGCGTGATCCGGCCCGTTGGAGCCCACCATCCGATAGCTCAAAGTAGAGCCGCTCTTGCGCTGCACCAATTCCTGCAGCTCGGTCTTATAATCCCGGCGGCGCTCCTCCACGGCTTCCTCCCGCTCCTTGTCCAGCAGCACCCGGTGGATCAGCGCCGCGGCGGCCTCCATACCGCCATCCAGGTAAACCGCGGCAAACACGGACTCCGTGGCATCCGCCAGGATGGACGGCCGCTCCCGGCCGCCGCCCTGCTCCTCGCCCCGGCCCAGCATCAGATGCCGGCCCAGATCCAGGCTCTGGGCCACCTCATGCAGGCTCTCCTCGCACACCAGCGCCGCCCGGATGCGGGTCAGATCCCCCTCCGGCAGATCCGGGTGCTTTTTGTACAGATAGTCCGCCGTCACTACGCCCAGCACGGCATCGCCCAAAAACTCCAGCCGCTCATTGCTGCGCATGCCCGTGCCCCGGTGCTCGTTGGCATAGGAGCTGTGCTGCAGGGCGTTTTCCAGCAGGGCGCGGTTTTTGAACCGATAGCCCAGCTTATCCTCCAGTGTGAACATGAAAAAACTCCTCTCCACAGCTGAAAAAGGAAACCCCACAGGATTGTGGGGTCTCTTTTTTCAACCGTTGATTTTATGATTCAAATACTGCACGCAGTCCCGGACAGTCTTGAGCCCGGCCAGATCCTCCTCATCGATCTCGCCTACATCGAACTCCTCCTCCATGGCCATCACCAGCTCCACCAGGTCCACGGAGTCGGCGCCCAGGTCATCCACAAAAGAGCTGTCCAGGGTGATCTCCTCCGCGTCGATGGCAAACTGCTCGGCGATGAGGTCCTGCATCGTTTTGAAAATTTCCTCTGCTGTCATATCGAATTTTTCTCCTTTCGGATATGTCTTGAAAAATAATACGGCATCGGCGTATGTATGTCAATAGTCAAATAGGCATTTATTGCTCAATTTTCATCAAATTCACATTTTCCTCAATTTTTTCAATGAGGCCGCTGCGGGCGAAGGCTGCCGCCTGGCCGACGGCATTTTCGATGGCCTCGGCGTTGGAGGCCCCGTGGGCCTTGATGACGGCCTTGGAGATACCGATGAAGGCGGTGCCGCCCACCTTATTGGGATCCAGCTTCGCCTTGAAGGCGTTGAGCCCCGGCATCACCGCCAGGGCGGCCAGCTTGGTCAGCAGGTTTTTCTTGAACATTTCCTTCAGGGCCGATCCGGCAAAGGATCCCACGCCCTCCATGGTCTTGAGCAGGATGTTCCCGGAAAAGCCGTCCGTTACAATGACGTCACAGCCGCCCTTGATGGCCTCCTTGGCCTCGATGTTGCCGATGAAGTGCAGGTGGCCGGCAGCATCGGCCTCCTTTAGCCGGGCCAGGGTCTGCTTCTGCAGGTCCGTGCCCTTGCTGTCCTCGGTGCCGATGTTCAGCAGGCCCACCCGGGGCTTAGCCAGGCCCAGGACCTGCTGGGCGTAAAAGCTGCCCAGGTAGGCAAACTGCACCAGGTACTCCGGCGTACACTCGGCGTTGGCGCCGCAGTCGATCAAAACGGCCTGTCCCGTGGTGGTGGGGATCACCGGAGCCATAGCGGCCCGGCGGATGCCGTGGATGCGCTTGGTGATGAGCGTCGCCCCGGTGAGCAGGGCCCCGGTGGACCCGGCGGAGACCAGTGCGTCCGCCTTCCCCTCCCGCAGCATGGTCAGCCCCACGCCCATGGAGGTGTCCTTCTTCCGGCGGAACACCGTGGCCGGGTCGTCGCACATGTCCACGGTCTGGGAAGTGGGGATGATCTCCATCCCCTGGGGCAGTTCCCTTTGGCCGCACTGGGCCAGGGCATCCCGGATGGCGCTCTCGTCGCCGGTGAGTACGATGTCCACGCCCCAGTGCTTCTGTCCGGCCAGGGCGCCCTTCACGATCTCCATCGGGGCGTTATCACCGCCCATGGCGTCTACAATGATCTTCATCAGGTCAGCACCTCCTCGCGCATTTGGTCAATGATCTGCAGCGAACGGGCGGAAAGCTCCGCGTTCTTGTTCCGCTTCCCCTTTACCCGGTGGTCCAGGGGCGGAATAATTCCGAAATTGATGTTCATGGGCTGGAACGCACCCACGCTTTCGTTGCTCACATACAGGCCCAGGGCGCCGATGGCCGTCTCCCGGGGGAAGTCCAGGGGAGCCTGTCCCCTGAGCCGCCGGGCCATCTCCACCCCGGCCAAAAAGCCGCTGGCGCAGGACTCCACATAGCCCTCCACCCCGGTCATCTGCCCGGCAAAGGCGATGCGGGGCTGGGTTTTCAGCCGGTAATAGCGGTCCAGCAGCCGGGGAGAATCCAGATAAGTATTCCGGTGCATCACCCCGTAGCGCAGGAACTGGGCGTCCTTCAGGGCCGGGATCATGGTGAATACCCGCTTCTGCTCCGGCCACTTCAGATGGGTCTGAAAGCCCACCAGGTTATAGATGCTGCCCTCGGCGTTGTCCTTGCGCAGCTGCACCACGGCGTAGGGCTCCCGGCCGGTCTTGGGATCCTTCAGGCCCCGGGGCTTCAAGGGCCCATAGCGCAGGGTATCCTCCCCCCGCCGGGCCATGACCTCCACGGGCATGCACCCCTCAAAGACCTGCCCGTCCTCAAAGCCGTGGACCGGGGCCTCCTGGGCCTCCGTCAGGGCCTTCCAAAAGGCCAGGTACTCATCCTTTTCCATGGGGCAGTTGATATAGTCCGGGGTCCCCTTGTCGTAGCGGGAGGCAAAATACGCCGAATCCATGTCCACGCTCTCAAAGCTCACCAGGGGGGCGGCGGCGTCAAAAAAGTTCAGCGTCGTATTCTCCCGGCCCAGCAGGTCCAGCAGCGTCTCGGCAAAGGCGTCGCTGGTCAGGGGCCCGGTGGCCACCAGCACCTCCCCCTCCGGCAGGGCCGTCACCTCCCCGGGGATGACCGTGATATTGGGGTGGCTGCGGATGGCCTCCGTGACCATCCGGGCAAAGCCGTGGCGGTCCACCGCCAAGGCGCCCCCGGCGGGGACCCGGGTGGCGTCCGCGCAGCGCAGGATCAGGCTGTCCAGCCGCCGCAGCTCCTCCTTCAGCAGGCCCACAGCGTTTTCCAGCTGGTCCGAGCGCAGGGAATTGCTGCAGCACAGCTCGGCAAAATATTCGCTCTCATGGGCGGGGATCTTCTTCTCCGGCTTCATCTCCCGCAGCGTCACATGAATGCCCCGCTGGGCCAGCTGCCAGGCAGCCTCGCTGCCCGCCAGGCCCGCGCCGATCACCGTTACTTCCATGGCTTACTCCTTTTCGGCGGTTTTCTTCGTCTTGGCGGCGGATCTGGCCGCCGTCTTCTTCGTTGTTTTTGCCGGTGCCTTGGCGGCGGACTTCGCCGCGGTCTTGGTGGTCTTGGTCCCGGCCTTTTTTGTGGTTTTTGCGGTCTTCTTTTCGGTGGTATCCTCCGCCTTTTTGTGGTAGCCCCGCTTATCCTCCGGCAGGAAGTTGGCGCACTCGGGATTGATGCAGAAGGGTTTGTTGAAGCCCCGGCCGGACTTTTTGAACATGGTCTGGCCGCACACGGGGCAGTCCTCCTTGGTGGGTACGTCCCAGGTGCGGAAGTCGCAGCGCTGGCTCTCGTCGGCGGCGGTGGAGCGGTCACAGCAGTAGTAGGTATACTGCTTGCCGGTCTTTTGGCTGACGCCGGTGCGCTTCATGAGCCGCCCGCCGCACTTGGGGCAGCGGCCCGGCATCTGGACCACCAAGGGCTTGGTGAAGGTACACTCCGGATAGCCCGGGCAGGCCAGAAAGCGGCCGAAGCGGCCAGTCTTGACCACCATGTTGCGCCCGCAAACGTCGCACTTCTCCTCGCTGACCTCGTCGGGCACCTTGATATACACGCCTTCCATGTCCTTTTCCACCTGGGTGAGATTCTGGTCGAAGTCGCCGTAGAATTCCTTCAGCAGCGCCTTCCAGTTCTTGTCGCCGGACTCCACCTCGTCCAGCTCCTTTTCCATATTGGCAGTGAATTTCACATCCACGATCTTAGGGAAGCGCTGGCACATAAGGTCATTGACCACCGACCCCAGGGGGGTCATACGCAGGTACTTGCCCTCCTTGACCACATACTCCCTATCCAGGATGGTGGACACTGTGGGGGCATAGGTAGAGGGGCGGCCGATGCCGTTTTCCTCCAGGGCGCGGATGAGGGACGCATCCGTAAAATGCGCCGGCGGCTGGGTGAAATGCTGGGCGGGCTCCATCTTTTTCAGGTCCACTGTCTCCCCCTGCTCCAGGGGCGGCAGGGCCGGTTCCTTGTCCTCTTTTTCCTCGTCCCGGCTCTCCTCGTACACGGCGGCATAGCCGGCAAATTTCAGGCTGCTGGCGCTGGCGCGGAAGCTGTGGGCCCCAGCCTCCAGCTCGGCGGAGACGCTGTCATACACGGCGTTTGCCATCTGGCTGGCCAAAAAGCGGCTCCAAATCAGCCGGTACAGCCGGTATTGCTCGCCGGTGAGGTCGCCCTTCACCTGCTCGGGGGTCAGGGCCACATTGCTGGGGCGGATGGCCTCGTGGGCGTCCTGGGCCCCGGCCTTGGCCTTATACTGGCGGAAGGTATTGGGGCGGTAATTGCTGCCGTAGCGGCTGTCGATGAGTGCCCGGGCGGCCACCTGGGCCTCGTGGGAGATGCGCAGGGAGTCGGTACGCATGTAGGTGATGAGACCCACAGCGCCCTCGCCGGTGATCTCCACGCCCTCATACAGCTGCTGGGCAATGGCCATGGTGCGCCGGGGGGTCATGTTCAGCTTGCGGGATGCCTCCTGCTGGAGGGTGGAGGTGGTGAAGGGAGGGGACGGCGAACGCTGCTTATC
The DNA here is from genome assembly GCA_945868085.1 of uncultured Oscillibacter sp. Classification (GTDB taxonomy): domain Bacteria; phylum Bacillota; class Clostridia; order Oscillospirales; family Oscillospiraceae; genus Vescimonas. The sequence goes on along the minus strand of CAMBKF010000031.1, from coordinate 9,615 downwards.
CGCCCGCTTCACGGTCTTCACCGTAAAGGGCTGGGCCTGCACCTCCCGGCAGATCTCCTGGGTCTCGGCCTCGGAGGCGGGCTCATACTTCTTGCCGTTCTTGCCGTAATAATGGGCCTTGAACACAGCCTTTTCGCCCTGCTTTGTCAGGTGCGCGTCCAGGGTCCAGTACTCCTTGGGGATAAAGTCCTCGATTTCCTTTTCCCGCTGGGCCACCAGGCGCATGGCCACCGACTGCACCCGGCCCGCGGACAGGCCCCGACGGATCTTCTTCCACAGCAGCGGCGATAGGCGATAGCCCACGATGCGGTCCAGCACGCGCCGGGCCTGCTGGGCGTCCACCAGGTCCTGGTCGATGCGCCGGGGGGCGGCGATGCTCTCCTGCACCACCTTTTTGGTGATCTCGTTGAAGGTGACCCGGCGGGTCTTGGCGTCGTCCAGGTCCAGCAGGTACTTCAGATGCCAGCTGATGGCCTCTCCCTCGCGGTCCGGGTCGGTGGCGAGATAGACCATGTCGGCCTTGTCCGCCGCCTTCTTCAGCTCCCGGATGATCTCCTCCTTGCCCTTGATGGGCCTATAATCCAGTTCAAAATCCTTGTCCACATCCACACCGATCTTGCTCTTGGGCAGATCCCGCAGATGGCCCATGCTTGCCATGACCTCGTAATCCGGGCCCAGGTACTTGCCAATGGTCTTGGCCTTGGCCGGGGACTCCACGATCACCAGGTTTTTTGCAGCCTTTTTTGCCATAATCCTCTGTTACTCCTTTGTGTCTTCGACTTCCACCGTGCGGACGAACTTGCGCAGTCCCTCCTGGCGGGTATAGCCGTCAATTTCCAACATTGTCACCGCCGACAGGATCCGCCGCACCGGCACATTGGCCCGCAGGGCGATGTCATCCGTCAGCATGGGTTCCTTATCGTCCAGGATCCGCAGCACCTTGATCTGGTCGTCCGTCAGGCCCTCGGCATTGCGCCGGACATTGATGACCGGCAGGCCCGAGGGCGCCACCTTGGGCTTTTTGCTGCGCTCGGGATAGAAAATGTCGCTCTTTTTGGGCAGCGGCGGCAGCTTCTCCCCGTCCGGATGCAGTTTATGGGGATAGCGGCTCTGATATTCCCGGAGGATGTCCCAGCTCTCCGTGGCCAGGCCCGCGCCGTCCCGGATGAGGCGGTTGCAGCCCACGCTGCCCTCGGCGTCCAGCGGGCCGGGGATAGCAAACACATCCCGTCCCTGCTCCAGGGCCGTGGCTGCGGTAATGAGCGCGCCGCTCTTTTCCGGCGCCTCCACCACCAGGGTGGCCAGGCACAGTCCGCTGAGGATCCGGTTGCGGGCGGGAAAATGCCAGCCAAAGGGCTCCGCCCCCGGCGGATACTCCGACAAAAGCACACCGGAGGCAGCCACGTCCTCATAGAGTCTGTCATTCTCCGGCGGATATACCACATCCACGCCGCAGCCCAGCACGGCAGCCGTCAGCCCGCCGGCGCGCAGCGCCCCCAGGTGCGACGCTGCGTCAATGCCCCGGGCCAGGCCCGAGACCACCAGGCCGCCCTGCTTGCTCATCTCAAAGCCGAATCGCTCCGCCGTGCGGATGCCGTAGGGGGAGCAGCTCCGGGTGCCCACCACCGCCACGGCGGCCTCCTCGTCAAACAGGGGCATGGAGCCTCTGCCGTAGAGCAGCAGAGGCGGGTCGTAGATATTTTTCAGCCGCTGGGGATAGAGGGCGTCCTGCACCGCCAGGAGGAAAATGTCCTTCCGGGCGCACTCCTCCAGGATGCTCTGCGCCCGGTCCAGGGACTTGTTTTCCAGGGCCTGGGCCTGGTCGGCCGTGATCCCCTCCACCTGCAGCAGATCCCCGGGCTCGGCATAGTAGACCTCCTCCGGCGAGCCGAAATGCTCCAGCAGCGCGTGGCGGGCCGGGCCGCCCAGCCGGTTCTGCTCCGTCAGCCATACCCAAAATTTCAGCGCTGACATGGGTCCATCTCCTCTCCGCGGTATGCCTCCCACAGCAGCACAGAGGCGGCCACGGCGGCATTGAGCGACTCGCATCGGGGAGACATAGGGATGCGAACGGTGCCGTCACACAGGGCCAATAGCTCCTCCGTTAGGCCCCGTCCCTCGCTGCCGATGGCCACGGCGGCCCGGGAAAGATCCACCGCCCGGGCATCCAGGGTGTCGGAGCGGAGGGCGGCGCCGTAGAGGGGGATGCCGCTGCGGCGCAGCAGCGTGTGCAGCTCCTGCCCCGTGCAGGTCCACACCGGTCGGCGGAACACCGCCCCCATGGACGCGCGCATGGTCTTGGGGCTGTATGCATCGGCGCAGCCGGGCAGCAGGAACAGGCCGCCTGCGTCAAAGGCGTCCAGCGTGCGCAGGACGGTGCCCACGTTGCCGGGATCCTGCACTCCCTCCAACACCGCATAGCGCCGGCCGGTGAGCTTTTCCGGCAGGGCGCGGGTCTGCATGCGGCAGGTAAACAAAACGCCCTGGGGCGTTTTCATGGGCGAAACGGAGGCCATTACGTCCGCCGGCACCTCTGCTATCCGCACGCCGGCGGGCAGCGGCGGCAGCTCCGCATCTCCGGAGCGCACCACACACACCAGCTCTGCCTTCCACAGCAGTGCCTCCTGCAGCAGCTTGGGGCTGTCGCCCAGATACTCGCCGCACTGGCGGCGATAGCTGCCGGAGGCGGCCAAGCGGCGGATATGCGTGAGCAGCGGATTTGCGCGGGACGTGATGCGTTCCATAAACGCCTGCCTCCTTTCGGGCATACACAGGGTGTCATATACCTATATAATAAAGCAGTATTTTTTTACGATGTCAAGAAAATTTTTTGCCGCAGGCACAATGCCTGCGGCAAAAAGACGATTTTATGCGCATTTTTGGCAGGTCTGCGCCTGCTTTTCCTCCATCCTGCGCCAGTTGAGAAAACCGTAGAGATCGTTGGCCAAAAAGGCCGCGAAGCACACCACCACGGCCAGGTAGCCCCGGTCGGTCCGGGCAGCCAGCAGCCACAGCACAATGAGCACCACGTCGTTGGCGGCGTAGCCCAGGGCATAGAGGGGGCTGCGCCGGAAGGTCAGGTACACCGCCAGGAAGCTGGTGGTGACGGAGATGGTGCTGGGCAGGAGACTGGCGGTGCCCAGGGCCCGGAGGATAAAGTAAAAGCCCGCCGTCACCGCGGCCGTCAGCAGCCACATGAACCCATGCTCCCGGCGGGAGATGCGGTTCACCTGCACCTGGGCGCGGTTGCCCTGGAACGGGTGGCGCAGCCAGCTGATGAGGGCCAGCAGCGCCATGGGCGCGGTCATGCCCAGATAGGTGATCATCTCCCCGTAATAGGCGCAGGCGTAGGAGATGTAGCCGTAAAACAGGCTGAACACCACCGTCAGGGCCTGGCCGATGGGGTTGCCCTTGGCGTTGAACAGCAGCGAGGTAACCCCGATGAGAGAGGCGGCCAGGGTGAGATATTGGGTGCCCTCCAGCAGGAAAAAGGACAGCAGGATGGCCCCCACGGAGGCGCACCAGAGGATCTTTTCCTGTGTGGTGAAATACTGATAAGCGCGGCGCAGCATGATGATCTTTCTCCTTTCCCGCTCAAAAAAAGACACCCGACCGCGCATCTTCAAAGACCTAACGATGCGTGATCGAATGCCGAAACATTCTCTACCCGGTGGCAGATACAAAATTCAGTTTTGCGGGACCTATTATAAGGCGGCGGACGGGCCGTGTCAAGGGGCAAGTTTTCCCACAGGGCATGCTCCGCCCACAAAGGGCAGCCTTAACACAGGCGCAGCTGCATTTGAATGTGCGGAACGCCGTCCTCCAAAAACTCCTCAGATGTCTGCCGGAAGCCGTATTTCTCATACAGCGAACGGGCATAGGTCTGGGCTTCAATGGTGATCTGCTCGGCATGGAATTTGGTTTTGGCGGTGTGGATGGCCGCCTCCACGATCTGGCTCCCCAATCCGCACCGGCGCTTTACCGCAATTACCCGCCCAAAGGACGCCGCCGGAAAAACCGCCCCCTGGGGCAGCACCCGCGCGTAGGCTTCCATGCCGCCTTCGTCCTTCAGCCATATATGGTAAGCCAAGGGGTCCGCATCGTCCACCTCCTGGTAAAAGCACTTCTGCTCTACCACAAACACCGAAACGCGCAGCTTGTAAATTTCAAACAGCTCTTCTGCGCTCAGCTCCGAAAAATGCTTTACCACAAGTTCCATGTATCCCTCCGCAGGCCCCGCTTTTTGTTTGCACTCATTTCAGAAAGCAGGGCAATCACCGCAGGAATCGCCCTGCCCACAGCAGTTTTGGTGGATCAATATATTTTTATGTAGTATAGCACACGGTCTGACAGAACTCAATATCCTCTGCCCCCCGTTCTGAAATACAAAAAATATAGGAAAACCCGCTCAGAACGGAACTATGCAGACCATCTCAAGCCAAAGTATTTGCACATAATGCCATCTTGCCAAGCTTTCTTCCCTAGGGTTATATTTTTATGGAAAGAACCTGCACTTTTAAAAAGCGCTGAAAGTTTGTTTATTTTTTGTTTATCTCCCTCAGAAAAAATTTTCAGAAATTTAAAATTCAAAAAATATTAAACTCGACGTCCTACGCTTTTTAAAATACAAGTATGTTAAAGTTATATAGCTCTATATTTTATTTTTTGAAAAGGAAATGGCTACGAAACAGTACGCACTATGAAAGCCTTTTTCTTTGCTTTCATCATCTTTAAGATGACTTCATCAACAGCGTCGGTGTATCTGCCTTGAGCCATAAGTGCGTTCTTCTTATCTATAAGCGAATGTATGATTTGAGAGCGTTCCTGCTCGGTTAGATTGATATAATACTTCTTCATTTGTAGTCCCTCCATTCGATTACAGTATATCCATAATCGTTGCCAGCTTCAAATATGCAAAAAAAGAACCCCGAACTATACAGTCCGAGGTTCTGTCGTAAACATCGTTAAATGCCGAGTTTACAAGGCTTTTTTATTCAATTTACAATGTAGCCGTTACAATGAAGCCACTGGATTAACAATTTACGATTCTCGTGATTTACGACACGCATTTGTCGTAAAAGACGAGCGATGCTCAAAAAGTCATTTGTCGTAAATTTGTCGTAACCCCCGTTTTACGACATTTTTTTGGATTAACAAAACGCCGCAAACGCTGTCAAAACCTGATTTTTATGGGTTTTTAGTCCGAGAGGGGCTTCATTGTCGGGATTACTAAAACGACATTATTAAGCACTCCCAACCATTCCAGGAAAGCCCTAATAACGCCCACGCTCTTACACGCGCTCTTTAGACAGCCCGAACCAATTCTATAGCGAATAGTTATATCGGCATATGAATTGACTCATTTGGCTTGTTTCAGCAAATTGCCGAAAAAGGATAGCTCTCAAATCAGCTGCTTTTCTATATTATTATACCACCTCTGTCAAGATGCCAGGATCTGTGAGCTTGTCCAAAGAATAAACTCTTCTACTGTCGGTTCGTCCCCGGAGAAGTGGAATGTTCGCCATCTTGCTTGTACCTCAGGGTCGGAGTTATCCCTTCCCGCTTTCATCGCTTCATACATTTCAGACCGAACCTCTGCTTCCGAAACATGATGCTCCCGTGCAATCCTTCTGATTATACTTGCGGCATACTTCAGTTCCTTTTTCGTGTACATCGTGATCTCTCCCTTGTCTTATATTTCTCGTCGTTAGTTGTCTTTCTTTTAGCTATACACATAGTATCACGGAGAAAACACAAACCTTGTCGAATCTCGTCGGAGAATAAAAAAAGATCCCTACGTCTGTAAATTGACGTAGGGATTCATGTTGTGTGGTGATTCATTTTGATCTGGTCTCGTCGATCATGACCTCAAGCATCCGGAGAAGGCGTCTCTGCTCTTCTGCAGGCAAACCAAGCAGCTTCTTGGAAACAAGCCCGCTCTCCTGACTGGTGGTAACATCGAGGACATCAGATAAAAGTGAATTGGCATCGCACTGCAGCGCGTTGGCGATGGCAATGAACGTGTCCATAGTAGGGGTCTTGAACCCGCATTCTATGTTGCTGATGTATTTCGTGGACAGATCAACCTTCTGTGCCAGCTCTGACTGGGTAATCCCGCGAGTCTTCCGCACCTCCTGGATCCGTCTGCCCATTTTTTGAGAGTCCACAAGCATCCTCCTAACAGCCAGTAGTCTTACTGTTAGTAAGTATACTTATGGACATACCCCTTTCAAACACGCCAGCTGTAAGAGGTATCGCTATGAGAAATACTATCCCGGATTATTTTTTCTTATAAGTCTGGAAGAGAGTCCGTGGGGGTGGTCTATCAGCTCCTGTAGACATACACCCGGATCTGAGAATCTTCAATTCCTTGATACAGGCTCCCGCCGATATCAGAATCGCATGCTTCTGCGAACAGCCCCTTGAGCGTCCAGATCCTGTCTGCGATCATGCGATAGATCCAGTAGTCTCCGTAAGGATCATTCCAGCGATGGAAGATGTATTGTCTCTTCTGCTTTTCGGTCAGGGCACTATACTCATCCTGGGTCAGCCATTCAGAGAACTCTTCCCTCTCATAAACCTCGAACTCAGCCAGTTCCTTCTTCATGACAAACCCTTCGTACTTGTAGGGCTTGTCCTTATTTACTTTCGGGACAATGGCACGGGCAAAGTTCACGTAGTAAATAGATCCCTTATAGTACTTATCCCAGGTGATTGATCCTCCCCAGCTTTCCATCTTATCCTGAAGGTTTTCGTGGAAGATCTCTCGAAGCCCGTCGGACATATCGTCCGGGATCCCGCAGCCAAGAGAATAGTCTTCAAGCTCGTTGTTTACATCCCAGAATGCAGACTGAGCCCAGAAAATGGAGTGGGTTTTAGGCTCGCCCTTATCATTCTTGAAATACGGGCAGAGGCTGTACCATTTCCCGTCCACGTTGGCTTCCGCGTAAATACTGTAATAGGTACTCACTGTTCTCCTTCTCCCCTGTTGAACTGTTCATTGCTTTCGAAAGAATGAAACAGAAAGTGCATCCGATCTATCCGCTTATCTATGTGCCAATGGCCACAGAACCAGGCTCTGTACCGGATCTGCTCCTCAATCCCGTCCAGCCAGTGTTCCGTGCTTGCGTCAACACTGTCCTGATCAATCATAGGAAGGAATAGGAATAGCAGAAGAAAAATAGCGGATTCTATTAGTGGAATAATTCTTCAATTCCTCATATTCATCATCGTTAATCTCTATTTGGCCGAGAATACGATAAGAGTTTTCTTTAATCTTTTCTTCAAGAGAAGCAATGGTAATCATTTCCACACACCCTATTTTACCATTTATTCCATATCATTCTTGGCAATCAGGTTCTCGAAAATCGTTTCCTCGATGACTTGGACACACTCATCGGGACTTTTCTTAATTTCTTCTCCCCAAAAGTGAATCACTGTCCATCCAAGGGCAGTTAGTTTTTGGTCGTTCTCGTGGTCTCTTTGCATATTACTTTCGATCTTATTAATCCAAAAGTCCGGGTTATTCCCCTTTTGGAGCCGTTGCTTTTTGTCTTCCCAGTCTTTGCCATGCCAGAACTCACTATCACAGAAAACAGCAACCTTCTGTCTTGTCAGCGCAATATCGGGAGAGCCAGGTAGCTTCTTGTAATTCTTCCGGTATCTATACCCCTTGTGCCACAAGGACTTTCTCAAAAGGATCTCAATAGTATCTAAAGTCGCAGTTTCTGCAAGTCTTGGCATCATCACAACGGTGATTAAAATCCTTTTTCAGTATCTTATGTACCGTATCGTCAAAAGCAGCAACAGTACCGTCGATAGCTGTTCTTGTGTACGGATAAGTAATCATAGGATTGCCGTTTTCTTCTGCGGTATAGTAAAGGTGCATTTTACTAACCTTTTGACCGGTTCTCTGCTCGATTAAGTAGGCATATATTTGTAACTGCCTGCGATAGTGTTCAAGCCGGTCTCTCATTTTAACCATATCCGGTTTGCGTTCAGACTTAAAGTCTACTATCTCAACCGTTCCATCAACACCCTTTACGAGGTCGATTTTACCGTCGATAATATAGTCCTCTTTAACAAGACTGACATCGACCTCGGCTTGTTGAACCGTTTCCCATTTGCCGTCCATTCTTTCGGCATAGCGTTTAACTTGATTAAGTGCTGCATTGCGTTGTGGCTCGGCTAAATAGGTATGTTCTGATCTAACAAGGGAATTGTAATTTGACTCAAACCAAGAAGCAATGTTATCGTTAGTGATTTGGTCAACTTCTCCTCTGATGGCGGCTCTATGAACATCTTCTATGGTTTCGTGAACCAAAGTACCAAACATCATAGCGTTCTGTCTTACCGGCATAAATTCAAGCTCTTTGTAGAACTTATACTGTAAGGCACAGGTTTCATAAACCGTGATATGAGAAGTGAAAGAAAATGAGTTTTTCAAATTCACTTTTTTAACTGACTGAAAATCAAATTCAGTCAAATCAAAGCCGGCATTATCCACACTTGGTACTTCGTCATAAATATCTCTAAAATACTGACTTGGCGTGCGTTTGTTTTCATCACAGGTAAGCACAAGTAAATCTTGGGCTCTTGAAAACGCAGTATAATATAATCTCCAAAAATCAAAGTATTTTGTTTGCTCATAAGGCTCAAACGAGGGTCTGTGGAAATACTTATCTTCGACCTCAGTCATAAGGTCTTTGTATGTTTTTCTCGGAGCATTACTTAAAGAGTCCACAAATACAATCGGAAACTCCATACCTTTTGATTGATGTATCGTCAAGAACGAAACGCAACCGCTCGGCGCATACTCTGCTTCATCTTCGTATTCTGATATTCCACCGTCATAGAGTAATTTCAAATAGAGATTAAAAAGCAATTCGGTGTTTTTATCAATATATGAGCCGTTAAAGACATCGACCCTGTGCAAATATTCAAACTTACCGATTATCTGCGTGAGTAATGCAAGATTTCGTGTGGGTCTAATATCAACAATAGTGAATATAGCAAAGTATGATAAAAGTCGAATTTCCCATAACAAATCCCTCCTGTCAGTTTGTATCTGACAGGAGGGACTGTTGTAAGTGTGATAAGCACACTGATATGATTTTATTTCGCTCTTTTCTTCTTACCGTAAACAGTTGTTCCGATTACGCCTGCTCCGCTCACAAAGAGAAGTGCAATCCAAAATGCCATATGGCTGTTGTCGCCGGTCTGAGGAGACTTTGTATCGTTATCTACCACTGCTTTCGCATTCACGGTAAATGTTGTGGTTGCTGTGCCGTTTGTGGATACAATACCGATTGTGTGCTCGCCGGCTGAAAGAGCAGCTACATAATCAGCCTTTAAGGTTACAACCGTACTGCCTTCCTTGACGGTATAATTCTTCTCATCAAGGGTTTTACCGTCAAGCTCAACTCGGATAAAATCGCTGAACGCCGCATTTGATTTGAAAGTAAGCTCTTTCTTTTCCCCTGCAGTTATGCTCTGTCCTTTGCCCTCAATTATTTCAGGCGAGAGCTTTGAAATTACCGTGTCATCAAGCTTAATTTCGTTTGTAGCGTTTTCATCAGCGAAGTATTTATCGCAGTCCAAGCAATGCCAATACTC
>CAMBKF010000030.1 GCA_945868085.1 uncultured Oscillibacter sp. | reverse complement strand
TGACGTGGCGTCCTTCGCTGTGACCGAAATGGTCAAGCGCGGCATGAAATAAGATGCATGAATTCAGACGGCCATGAGAGAATCCTTTCATGGCCGTCTGGTCTGTACGGAAAAAAGGAGAAGCAAAATGGAAAAGGCGAGGATACATATTTACTGCGGCGACGGCAAGGGAAAGACCACGGCGGCCATTGGCCTGAGCGTGCGCTCCTGTGGCCGGGGCTGGCCGGTGGTGCTGAGCCAGTTTTTGAAGGGCTCTACCAGCGGCGAGCTGAATGTGCTCCGCAGCCTGCCCAACTACCACTATGTCGAAGCGCCTACGACTACCTGCAAGTTCGTTTTTCAGATGAACGACCAGGAGAAGGCAGACTACGGCCAGCAGGTGCGCCAGCACTTTGCCGACACGGTGGAGGCGGTGAAAAAGTATCACGCCAAGCTCCTGGTCATGGATGAAGTGCTGGACGCGGTGGCCATGGGCATGCTCAGCGATGAGGCTCTGGCCGACTTTTTGAGGAACCGTCCGGAGGATCTGGAAGTGGTCATGACCGGCCGCGCCCCCACTCCCTGCACCGATCCCCTGGCCGACTATATCACCCGCATGCAGAAGGTCCGCCACCCCTTCGATAAGGGCCTCAATGCCCGCCAGGGCGTGGAGTTCTGAGGGCGGAAAACCGGGAGAATATCCCGCTATCCCTTGCATTTGCGGCCCGACCATGTTATAATGAGATAGTCAAAAAAATAACCCATTGTTTAGACCCTTAAATTAATAAGGAGGAATAGAAATGGCAAAGAAACCTGTACTGACTGCCGCTGAGGCAGCAAAAATGATTCCCGATGGCGCCACCATTATGTGCGGCGGCTTCCTGGCCTGCGGCCAGGCCCGTGCCATCGTGAAGGAGCTGGTGAAGCTGGGCACCAAGGATCTGACCCTCATCGCAAACGATATGGGCCGCGCTGTGGGCCCCATGGGTGAGGAGTTCTTCGGCATTGCCGAGCTGATCCACAATCATCAGGTCAAGCGCGTCATCGCTACCCACGTGGGTATGACTCCCGAAGTGGGCCAGCAGAACACCGAGGGCACCCTGGAGGTGAACCTGCTGCCCCAGGGCACCCTGGCTGAGTGCATCCGTGCCGGCGGCGCCGGCCTGGGCGGCGTGCTGACTCCCGTGGGCGTGGATACCCTCATCGAGGACAGCCCCTTCTGCATGGGCAAGGAGACCATCGACGGCAAGCAGTACCTGAAGATGAAGCCCATCCATGCTGACTTCGCTCTGCTGGGCACCTACAAGTGCGATGAGTTCGGTAACTGCTGGTACAAGGGCACCATGCGCAACTTCAACGTTGTCATGGCCACCGCCGCTGACACCGTCATCGCCGAGTGCGAGTACATCGTTCCCGTGGGCGACATCGAGCCCGAGAACATTCATACCTATGGTATGTGCGTTGACTACATCGTGGAAGGAGACAGAAAGTAATGGAAAAGTCTGAAATCAAAGCCTTTATTGCCAAGCGCTGCGCAAAAGAGCTGAAGGACGGCGATGTCGTCAATCTGGGTATCGGCCTGCCCACCATGATCCCCTCCTACCTGCCCGAGGGCGTTGAGCTGATCATCCACGCTGAGCTGGGTATCGTCTCCGCCGGTGCTACCCCCAAAGAGGGCGACGCCAACTATGATCCCTACCACGTTATCGACGCCGGCGGCGGCGTTGCCAGCGTGGCTTTCGGCGGCGGCTTCATTGACTCCGCCACCAATTTCGGCCTGATCCGCGGCGGCCACGTGGACGCCTGTTTCCTGGGCGCTCTGGAAGTGGACGCTGAGGGTAACCTGGCCAACTGGATCATCCCCGGCAAGAAGATGCCCGGCATGGGCGGTGCTATGGACCTGTGCGTGGGTGCCAAGCACTGCATCATCTGCATGGAGCACACCGCCAAGGGCAACCCCAAGATCTTTGAGAAGTGCCGTCTGCCCTTGACCGCTTCCCACTGCGTCAACAAGATCATCACCGAGATGTGCGTACTGGAAGTCACTCCCGAGGGTCTGCTGATGACCGAGATCAACCCCGAGTTCACCGTGGACCAGGTGAAGGCCGCTACCGCTGCCCCCATCACCGTCTCCGGCAACCTCAAGAGCATGGTCGACTGATCCTTTGCCTGCTTAAATAAGCCGCAGCTGCGGACTTAGGGCGAAGCATTCAAACAAACTAAAATCACCGAGAGAAGTCCGCAATGGGCTTCCCTCGGTGATTTTCATTTTGGCGGCCGTCTGCGCCAAAATTTGGAAGAATTAAGGCTTGACAAAAGGATGTGCCTATGGCAGAATAGGATAAATTTTCTGTTAAGAAAGAATACACGCAAAACATATAAGAAGGAGGGCATGCCGTGGCGGGTAAACGATACATAGAAGGATTAAAATTCGGTATGATTTTGCAGCTGGCCGTGGGGCCCATGTGCCTGATGGTGTTCAACACAGCCAAAAACGCGGGCTTTTGGGTGGCGTTCTCTCTGGTGTTGGCTATCACGCTGGTGGATGGGGTCTACATCATCCTGGCGGCCCTGGGCGCCAGCAAGCTGCTGGAGAAGCCTGCGGTGAAAAAAGCGTTCCGGTATATTGGCGGGGCGGTGCTGATCCTGTTCGGCCTGAATACCCTGCTGGGGGCCTTCGGCAAGAGCCTGCTGCCCGGTCTCAGTTTGCAGGTGGATTCAGCCAGTGTATTTTTGCAGGGGCTGGTGCTGACTTTGTCGAACCCCATCACCATCGTGTTCTGGGGCAGCGTCCTGACAGGGAAGATCATCGAGGATGATCTGAAGGCCCGGGAGCTGCGGGTGTTCTCCCTGGGACTGGTGTCGGCGACCCTGTTCTTTCTGTCCGCCATTGCGGGCCTGGGCATGGTGCTCAGCAGCTTCCTGCCGGAGGCGGTGTCCACGGCGCTGAATGTGCTGGTGGGCGTGCTGATCGTATTCTTCGGCATCAAGATGATGGTAAAGAAGGACGCATAAGCCGCGCGGCAGGCGAAAAGCAAAAAAATGAAAAGGCCGCAACCATGGCTGCGGCCTTTTTTGCTTGAACCTATTTTGCCGAATTCTCTCAAAATGTGACATTTGCAATAGAAAAACGAAGATAAAATGCTATAATATAGGTATCATTAGCCGGTGGGCGTGTTTGCCCTTGTCAAGCGATGGTAATAATAAGCATAAGGAGGCGCATTTCGTGAAAGTTATGTTGAATCCGGATCAGGAGATCGTCAAAACCGTCCGGGAAGGCCTCAAACGCACCGGGGGTTACTGCCCCTGCCGCCTGGAGCGGACGGAGGACACCAAGTGCATGTGCAAGGAGTTCAAGGATCAGATCAATGATCCCAATTACGAGGGCTTCTGCCACTGCATGCTCTACTATAAGTCGCTGAAAGATTGAACAAAAGAAAGGATGCGATCACAATGGCTGAGATCAAGATTACCGCGGAAAACTTTGAAAAGGAAGTGCTGCAGGCCCGGGAGCCGGTGCTGGTGGACTTTTGGGCGGACTGGTGCGGCCCGTGCCGGATGCTGGGGCCCGTTCTGGAGGAGATCGCCCGGGACCACGAGGGCAGCCTAAAGGTGGGCAAGGTAAATGTGGACGAGCAGATGGCCCTGGCCCAGCGGTTCGGCGTGTCCAGCATCCCGCTGCTGGTGCTCTTTAAGAATGGCCAGCCTGTGGCCAAGTCCCTGGGCTACCGTCCCAAGGCAGAGATCGAGGAGCTGCTGAAGGGCCTGTGACTACTTCTCCAGCAGCTCGGTGAAGCTGTGAATATATCCGTCACAGACGGCCCGCATTTCCGCTTCCGAAACATCAAAATAGGGATCATATACGCCCACGGCGTGCATCCCCGCAGCCTTTGCCCCCCGGCAGGCGTCTACCGAGTCGTCATACAGGGTGCAATCAGCGGGATGCACGCCGCATTTTTTGGCCGCCAGCAGGAAAATGTCCGGGTCTTTTTTGTCCAGATTCAGGTCGTGGGCAAAGAAAATGGTCTCAAAATACTCCATCAGGCCCAGGTGGGTCAGGGCGCTGCGGCAGTGGTCGGGCACAGCGGAGGTGAGAACGATCATCCGCTCCCCCTTGCGGCGGCACTGGTCCAGATACGCCCGGACGCCGGGCTTCACCGGCACCCGGGTGGCGTAGGCATCCCCGGCCATTTCCATCCACTCGGCCATGATCTCCTCAGTGCTCTCCTGCAAATTACAGTAGGCCTTGGTGAACACCGCCGCTTTGGGGAATATGGTGTGGGCTACGCCTTGGTAATACTCCTTGGTGTAGGGGAAGCCGCGCTTTTTCAGAAACGCCATGTCCACCTCCCGCCAGACGCCGTTGGAGTCGATAAGGGTCCCGTCCATGTCAAAAATCAGCATAGTTTCTTCCTTTCCAGCCAAAACCGCCAAGGGAAGTCCACGGCTTCCTCGGCGTAGTCGATGCCAATGCGCTTGCCGGTGTGCAGGGTATATTCCGCCGGCGGGGCAGGGGGGAGGCCGATGTCCTCCGGCGAATCGCAGAGAAACAGCTCGTCCCCCGTCAGGTCCAGCCCGTTTTCCTGCCGGGTGAGCCCCAGGGCCCGGCAGCATTTGCCCGGCCCGTTGAGAAAATTCTTCCGCTGATAGGCGTTCAGCTGCACCAGGGGCTTTCCGTACCGCAGAAGGCTCATCTGTTCCGCTCCCCACACTGGCTCCAGGCCCCGCAGCAGCACGGCGGAGGATTCACCCTCCGGCTCTGTGACGAAGTTCAGGCAGCAGTGCATCCCGTAGATCAGGTAGATGTACGCATGGCCCGGGGGACCGAACATGACGGCGTTGCGGGGGGTCTTGCGATAGCCATAGGCGTGGGCAGCCTTGTCCACCGCGCCCACATAGGCCTCCGTTTCCACGATGCGGCAGACCAGGGGCTGGCCCTGCCACATGCGCACCAGGTATTTGCCGAGCAAGTCCCGGGCGATGGAGACCGTATTGCCGATATATTTTTTTTGAAGAAGCTTTGACATTTTCTCACCTCGGTGGTATCATCATACCATTATTGCAGATATCTGTAAATATAAAAGAGGTGGGAGTGTGCAGGAGGTCAACTACAAAAAGGGATTGCCGATTTTTTTCTTGTGTTTTTTGATTTGGGGGTTCCAGCCGCTGTACTGGTATATCTGCGGGGAGTGGGACACCTTCTTTATGTTGGCCTGCCGCATTATCTGGGCGGCCATCTGCTGCCTGTGCATCCTGTGGGTCCAGGGAAAGCTGCCCCAGCTGTGGGCGGTGTTCCGGGACAGGCAGATGCTCAAGCGGGAGATCCCGGCGTCCCTTTTCCTGCTGGCGGACTGGGGCGTATACCTGTGGGCGGTGCAGAACGGCCGGGTGCTGGAGTGCAGCCTGGGATATTACATCCAGCCCATTGTGGTGTTTGCCTTCGGCGCGGTGATCTTCCGGGAAAAGGTGAGTTGGCGGCATCTGGTGATCCTGGCGGTGGTGGCGGTGGGCATCGTGTTGTCCACGGACGGCTTCGGCGGTGTGCCCTATGTGACCATCGCTTTGGCGGTGTGCTTCGCCATCTATGCGGCCATCAAAAAGAGCCTGGTCATTGACTCCGTGGTCAGCACCACGGCGGAGATCCTGATGATGGTGCCGGCGGCGCTGCTGTTCATCCTGCTATTCCGCATGGGAGATACCGGCATGGCGTCCATCACGTCCCTGCGGCAGCTGATGCTCCTGGGCGCCGGCGTTGTGACGGCTATGCCCATGGTGCTGTACTCCGTGGGCGTAAAGTATCTGCCGCTGACCACCGCTGGCTTCTGCCAGTATCTGAGCCCTACTCTGGGCATCGTATGCGGCGCTGTCATGGGGGAATATCTCACGCCGGAAAAGCTGAAGAGTTTCTACTTTATCTGGGCGGGGGTCATCCTCTACTGCCTGAATACCATCTACGAGGAACGAAAGCGGCGGAGGCAGCTGCAAGTAGAACAAGAAAAAGGGTAATCGACAGATTAAAATGCGTAACCTGCGGGTTACGCATTTTTTATGGGTGACAAAGAGCGTGAAATGTGCTATAATAAAATGAATTTTTGTGCAGCATAAGGGAGGGTACGCGTATGCAGGGCAGACTTATCGTGTTTGAGGGGACGGACGGCTCCGGCAAGGCTACCCAGACCGCTCTGTTGTGCAGGGAGCTGGACCGGCGGGGCGTCCCCTACCGGAAGCTGGAGTTTCCCCGGTATCAGGAGGAATCCTCGGCGCTGATCCGTCTGTACCTCTCCGGTGCCTTCGGCAGCCATCCCGGGGATGTGAATGCCTACGCGGCCGCCACCTTTTACTCGGTGGACCGCTTTGCCAGCTACCGGCAGGATTGGGGCCGGTTCTACGAGAGCGGCGGCCTGGTCATTGCCGACCGCTATACCACCTCCAACGCCGTGCATCAGACCCCCAAGCTGCCCCGGGAGGAGCGCAGAGCGTTCCTTGACTGGCTGTTCGACTTTGAATACCGGCTGTTGGAGCTGCCGAAGCCGGACCGGGTGGTGTATCTGGACCTGCCCACGGAGATCTCCGAGGAAATGATGCGCCGCCGGGAGGCGGAGACCCGCACCCAGGCGGATATCCATGAGCGGGATGAGGCGTATCTGGCCGCCTGCCGGGAGAGCGCGGAGCTCATCATCGACCTGTGTGGCTGGGAAAAGATCGACTGCAGCCGGGACGGACAGATCCGCTCGCCGGAGGACATTCACCGGGAGGTGCTCACCCGGGTGGAGGATCTGCTTGTCCCCTGAAGGGCAGGAGAAAAGGGGGACATGGGTCCCCGATTTCTCCCCGTATGTTCTTCTCAGCAGGAGCAGCAGGAGTCACCGCCGCCGCCGCAGGAGCAGCCGCGGCTATTCCCGTTTCCACAGCAGCAGAAGAGCAGAAGCAGGATCACAATGAGCCAGATGCAGGAACAGTTGTTGTTGTCAAAGCACATGTTTTTCACCTCACATATTGGATGCTACATTCTATGTGGGCGCCGGGAAAATTGTAACTTGTCCGGCTCATATTACAGATAAAACGCAGAAAGGACATACGATCATGGATAATGATAAGCGTTTCCAAAACCAGGATTGGGACACCGACGCGGTGCACCAACGGATCATCAATGAGGTGGAGGCCGCCTCCGGCCCCGCACCCAAGAAAAAACGCCGCAAGGGGAAATTCAACTGGAAGATCTATGTGGCGGCCGTGGTGCTGGGGTCCATGCTCCTGGCTGGGCTGGGCTGGATCCTGGCCAACGACCTGTGCGCCCTGGACAAGGGCAACGAGACTTACTCCGTGACCATCGAGGAGGGGGATGGCGTGTTCAAGATCGCCTCCAAGCTGAAAAAAGCGGGTCTCATCGAGCTGAAGGGATTTTTCGTGCTGTATGAGATTTTCACCGGGGCGAAAAATGACATTGACCCTGGCACCTATGAGCTGAATACCTCCATGGATTACCGCAGCCTGGTGCGCAACATGTACGACCCCGACGCCAGACGCCGCGCCGAAGAGGGCCTGGTACTCGTCACCATTCCCGAGGGCTACACCGTGCAGGAGATCGTGGATCTGCTGGCGGAAAAGGGCATTGCCACCAAGGAGGAACTGGTGGACGCCGTGTCCAACTTCGACTTCGGCGAGGAATATCCGTTCATCGACAACAGCCTCACCGGCCAGATCAACCGCCTGGAGGGCTATCTGTTCCCGGATACCTACGAATTCTCCACGGAGAAGACGGCCGTATTCGCCATTGACACCATGCTCACCAACTTCAACACCAAGGTCAGCGATGAACTGCTGTCGGAGATCCAGGAGAGCGACTATTCCCTCAAGGAGATCATCACTATGGCCTCCATTATCGAAAAGGAAGCCATCGGCGACTATGAGGAGCGGACCAACGTGGCCTCGGTACTGTATAACCGCCTGAACAATCCCGACGCGGAGACCGCGGGCCTGCTGCAGGTGGACGCCAGCATCGACTATGCGCTGAAGCTGGAGGGGAAGGACCGTTCCGAGTTTTCCACCGAGATGGACAGCCCCTATAACACCTATATCCACGCGGGTCTGCCCGTGGGGCCCATCTGCAACCCAAGCCTGGCCTCTATCCGGGCGGCGCTGAACCCCAGCCAAACGGATTACTACTACTATGCCCTGGGTACGGACGGCGTACACCACTTCTTCCGCACCTATAGCGAGCACCTGGCCTTTGTCAACAGCGATATGTACGCCCCTGCGTGATGAGAAAGAAACCGGAGCTTTTGGTCCCCGCCGGGGACATGGAAAAACTGAAAATGGCCGTGTTATACGGGGCGGACGCCGTGTACCTGGCGGGTACGGCCTTCGGCATGCGGGCGTTTGCGGGGAATTTTTCCCCGGAGGAGCTGCCCCGGGCGGTGCGCTACGCCCATGACCACGGCGTGGCCGTCCACGCCACGGTGAACACCATGCCCCGCTGGGGCGAGGCGGACCAGCTGCCGGCCTATCTGGAGCAGCTGGATGACGCCGGGGTGGATGCCCTGATTTTGGCGGACCTGGGGGCCTTTACCCTGGCGGGGAAGTATGCGCCCCACTGCCAGCGGCACATCAGCACCCAGCAGTCCGTGGCCAACCACGTCTGCGCCCAGGCCTGGTATGACCTGGGGGCCAGCCGGGTGGTGCTGGCCCGGGAGCTGGGTTTGGAGGAGATTCGGGCCATCCGGGAGAGAGTGTCGCCGGAGCTGGAGCTGGAGGTGTTCTGCCACGGGGCCATGTGCGTGTCCTATTCCGGGCGGTGCCTGCTGTCCAACTACATGACCGGGCGGGATTCCAACCGGGGCGCCTGCGCCCAGCCCTGCCGCTACCAGTATGCGCTGATGGAGGAAAAGCGCCCGGGGGAGTATTTCCCCGTGTTTGAGGACGAGAAGGGGACGTATATCCTCAATTCCCGGGACATGTGCATGATCGATCATCTGGATGACCTCATGGACGCCGGGGTGGACTGCCTGAAGATCGAGGGCCGGGCCAAATCCGCCTACTATGCCGCCATTGTGGCCGGGGCGTACCGGCATGTGCTGGATGACGTGGCCGCCGGCCGGCCCGCGGACCCGGTGTGGCGGGACGAGGTGGAGCATGTGAGCCACCGGCACTATTCCACGGGCTTTTTCTACGGCCAGCCGGGGCAGTATTTTGAAAACTCCCGCTATATAAGGGAGTGGCAGATCTGCGCGGTGGTGTTAAGCTGCGATGAAACGGGCCTGGCCACCCTCAGCCTGCGGAACAAGTTCCGGGCGGGGGACCGGGTAGAGATCGTGGGGCCGGACCTGAAGCCCTTTGAGATGACCGTTCCCACCATGGAGGACGCGGAGGGCCAGCTCCTGGAGGAGCCTAAAACGCCGCAGATGGAATTCAGAATGCGGCTGCCGCGGCCGGTGCCGGCCATGAGCTTTGTGCGCCATGCGGTGGACCTTAGCGGAAGGTAATAAGAAGAAAACAGCAGCGTGTGCATTTATGCACACGCTGCTGTTTTGTGGCTTTTTTGAATGAATGTCAGTTTTCTCCCATGGCGGCGGACAGCGCGTCCGCCAGCCGGGCGTAATCCGCCAGGCTCAGCCGCTCGCCCCGGATGTCCGCGGGGAGGCCGCAGTCTGTTATGATCTGCGCCAGGTCCTGCTTGGGGAGGGAAAAGCCCGTTTGCAGGGAGTTCACCAAGGTCTTGCGCCGCAGGGCAAACCCGGCCTTCACCGTCCGCCAGAGCAGGGTCTCCGACTGCACCGTGACCGGGGGCTTTTTCCGGGTCACGCAGCGGATCACCGCCGAGGTCACCTTAGGCATGGGCAGAAAACAGGTGTTGGGCACGGTGAACAGCAGCTCCGGCTCCGTGTAATACTGCATCAGCAGGGAGAAGGCACCGTAGTCCGCCGTACCGGGCCGGGCGCAGATGCGCTGGGCCACTTCCTTCTGAATGAGGACGGTTATGGACGCAAAGCACCCCGCTTTTACGCAGTTGGTCAGCAGGGGAGTGGTGATATTGTAGGGCAGGTTGGCGCAGAGGATGGGCCGCAGGCCGGGGAAATGCTCCGCTACCAGGGCCGGCAGGTCCTGCTTCATAATGTCCCCCGGCACCAGGGTGAAATTGTCAAAGCCGGACATGGTTTCCGCCAGCACCGGATAGAGCCGGTGATCCAGCTCCACGGACACCACCTTTCCGGCCCGGCGACAAAGCTCCGCCGTCAGCGGGCCGATGCCGGGGCCTACCTCCAGCACGCCGGTGGTTTCATCCGCGCCGCTGGCCTCTGCCGTGTCCCGGGGCACCCAGCCCTCAATGAGGAAATTCTGCCCCATGCCCTTGCTGAAGCGGAACCCGTGGCGCAGGAGCAGAGCCTGTATGTTATTTCGGTTGCACAGATCCATCCCTGTACCTCCTGATTTTTTCTCGGTATAATGCTGCCATATTTTTCGGTTTCCGGCGGAGCCGGGGAGAAAAAAGGCATAAAAAAAGTATAATGGCTGCTTTGCTCCATTATACCATATTTTTTTCCCTCCGTAAAGGAAAAAGCCCGTTGACATCCACGGGGAAAAGGAGTATTATATAGGAAAAGTAAGAAAAGTTATACTTTTTTGCAGGAGGATGAAAATGGGATTTAAAAAGGATAACGAGCGCTATTATATGGCCTCGGTGCGCCTGGGGCCCAAGGGACAGATCGTGATCCCCAAGGATGCCCGGGACATGTTCGGCCTGGAACCGGGGGATCAGCTGGTGCTGCTGGCGGACCGGAAAAAGGGCATCGCCCTGCAGACCACCGACAAGCTCAACCCCATGATGCGCCGTGTGTTTGAGGAGACGGAAACGGAGGAGGACGAGGAATGAACGCCATGGAGATCCGGGGCCTGTGCAAGACATACCCGGCTTTTACACTGAAGGATGTGTCCTTTGCCGTGCCCCAGGGGGCGGTGATGGGCTTCATCGGCCGCAATGGCGCCGGCAAGAGCACCACCATCAAGTCCATTCTGGGCCTGGTGCATCCGGATGCCGGCCAGGTGGAGATCCTGGGCCGGGACTTTGCCAAGGACGAAAAGTTTATCAAGGAGAATATCGGCGTGGTGCTGGGGGGCATCGACTTCTATCCCAAGAAAAAGATCGCCGTCCTTACCGACGTGACCCGGCGGTTTTACGAGAATTGGGATGAGGAGAAATACCGCCATTATCTGCACTTGTTCGCCATTGACGAGAGCAAGCGGGTGGATCAGCTCTCCAGCGGCATGCAGGTGAAGTACATGATCGCCCTGGCCCTGAGCCACAACGCAAAGCTGCTGATCCTGGATGAACCTACCAGCGGCCTGGATCCGGTGTCCCGGGACGAGCTGACGGAGCTGCTGGGGCGTATTGCCGCAGACGGCCAGCGCAGCGTGCTGTTCTCCACCCACATTACCTCGGACCTGGAAAAGTGCGCCAGCCACATCGCCTTCATCAAGGACGGGCAGATCCAGTATACCGGCACTCTGGCGGATTTCCGGGACCACTACGCCTACCTGCGCCAGGGCGATGCGCCCCTGACCCTGGAGGATATCATCGTTGCCGTGGAAAGGAGGCCCCTGGATGAAAACGCTATTATATAAGCAGCTGCGGCTGGTGTGCCACCCCATGACGCCGGTGTTCTGCCTGTTCGGGGCCATGCTGCTGATCCCCAACTACCCGTACTCGGTGACATTTTTCTATGTGACCCTGGGGCTGTTCTTCACCTTCCTGAATATGCGGGAGCAGAAGGATATCTATTACTCTGCCCTGCTGCCCATCCGCAAGCGGGACACGGTACGGGCGGCGGTGGTGTTTGCGGTGCTGGTGGAGGTGCTGTCGGCGGTCATCACGGCCTTGTTCTGCCTGCTGTCGGCAAAGCTCCAGCCCGGCAAGGACAACGCCGTGGGCATGGATGCCAACCTCATGCTCCTGGGCGCGGGCTTGGTGCTCTACGGCGTGTTCAACCTGGTGTTTTTCATCAGCTTGTATCGCAGCGGGTACAAGGTGGGCGCGGCCTATCTCAAGGCCAACATCGCCATGTGGCCGCTGATGCTTGCAGCCGAGGCGCTGCCTCATTTCCCGGGCCTTCTGTGGCTGAACCGGGTGGACGCCCAGGCCAACCTGCGGCAGCTGCCCATTCTGCTGTTCGGCGTGGCGGTATTTGCGGTGCTGACGCTCCTGGCCTATCGCCGGGCGGCGCAGCTGTATGAAAAGGTCGACCTGTAAAGGGCCATCTCTACCATTCCGAGGAGCGGTGTAGCGTGAGGATCCGTAATATTCATAGTGCAAACCTGTACGAAATACAAAAATTATGAGTTTTGGAGACGGATTGCCACAGCCAGTGTGCGCACTGGCTTCGCAATGACAGACTTTATAACAGCAAAAGCGGAGCCTTAACGGGCTCCGCTTTTGCTGAAAAGAGAGAAAAGAATGAAGAAGAAAGTGTACCATCGGTTGACAAGGGCAAACACGCCTGCGGCACGAAAGCCGAAATCGCTTGAAAATTCACCGCCTGCAGGTGCAAAGCAGTTTTGCGGTGGCAAAACCGTGTCTGCTCTTGTCAACCGATGGTATTGTCTATGAAAAAGCCTGACGGCTGAGTGAGTGGTCTGCCCCTAGCACAAACGGGCGGGCAGCGGCCCGGGATTTTGTTTTGGAAAGCTTTGCTTTCCCTTTACTTGCTTTTACTATACAGGGAAAAGCTTAAAGAAAAATAAAAAAATTGAGAATAAACTGCGAACATTTCTTTAAAAAAGTATGAAAATGCCCTGTGAACCGAATGATTCGGCGCACAGGGCTTAAAGGTTTGCAGGGAATTGCCGCTTACGGCTGGAGGGTAAAGGTCATGGTGACGGGATTGTGATCGGAGTAGGCAAAGCCGGTGTCAATGACGGTGGCGGAGCTGACGGTCACATTATCCGACACCAGGAAGCCGTCCACGGTGACCACATACTGCTCCGCGTGGTAGGGGGCATCGGCGTTGCGGCAGCTGGGGACGGAATTTTCCCGGTCCAGGGGAGCGATCTTGGTGATGTTCTTCCCGCTGAACAGCTCCGCCGGCACGGGCTGGGCCCAGGTATAATCCCCGGCGCTGATGCCGAAAATCTCCTCGGAATTGCCCAGCAGATCCTTATTAAAGTCGCCGCCGCAGACGCAGTAATTGCCTTTTTCATACTCTTGCTGCATGTCGTCCAGCAGCATCTCCATCTGCTCGATGGCGATGGTCCCGTCGGAGGTGTAGGCGGAGAGATGGACGGCGTAGAGCACCAGCTCCCGGCCGTTTTCCATGGGCACCCGGCTGACGGTATAGCACCGGTCCAGGTCCACCAGCTTCATTACGCTCGTCTCGATGGGGAGACTCCGGCGCAGGGAGGAGGCGATGGGCGCAGAGGAGAAGGTCATCAGCCCCGAAACGGAGGAGCCGTGGGGCTGGGCCAGGGGCCAGAACAGGAAGGGGGAGTCGTAATTCTGCCCCCAAACGGAGCTGTATCCCGTCAGCGCCCCGCGCAGCAGGGCGGCCTCATCCCGGTGGTAGCTGCGGGTGGAGTCGGTGTCCACCTCCTGGACGAAATAGAAATCCGCCTGCTGGTCCTTGAGCGTCTGGGCGATGTGGGAGAGATTCTCGTCCAGCCGCTCCTTGGACCAGGCCCAGGACTGGGTCCCGCCGTCCATGAAGAAGCTGTAATCGTCCTCATAGGCCCCGAAGCCGATGTTGTAGGATACCACAGTGTAGGGAACGTCCGTTTGGACTGCGGACGCGGCGGAGCCCTCCGCCGTGAGGGGCAGGTTGTCCTCAATGCGGTGATAATCCAGGAACACATAGGCCACATAGCCCAGGATCAGGATCACAAGAGCCAGCAGCACAATGCCGGCGATCTTCAGTGCTTTTTTCATACGGTTCTCCTTCTAAGGCGATGGTTTACAATTTTATGTTTTTATATTATAATCCTTCTATCCCCATTTGAAAAGAGGAATTGTTTTGAGAAAACTGGTGATCCGATTCAATGCCCCGGCCACGCTGACCTTTGCGCTGCTGGCCCTGGGCGCGCTGCTGCTGGGCCAGACCTTCGGCAGCGGCGTGACGATGAAATATTTCTGCGTGTACCGCTCCTCCCTGGCGGATCCGCTGACGTATCTGCGGTTTTTCACCCATGTGCTGGGCCACGCGGATTACTCCCACTACA
This sequence comes from uncultured Oscillibacter sp., assembly GCA_945868085.1. Lineage (GTDB taxonomy): Bacteria > Bacillota > Clostridia > Oscillospirales > Oscillospiraceae > Vescimonas. The sequence continues at coordinate 10,475 of CAMBKF010000030.1, read as the reverse complement.
TGAGCAACATGCTGCTCCTGCTGCTGGTGGGGCCGCCGCTGGAGGAAAAGTACGGCTGGAAGAAAATGGTATGGTTCATGGCCGTCACCGCCCTGGTCACGGGACTGGTGCAGTTTATTTTCTTCCCCAACTCCGCCCTGCTGGGGGCCAGCGGCATCGTGTTTATGATGATCGTCCTGTCCTCCTTTACGGAGAGCCGGGGCGGCGGCATCCCCATTACGCTGATTCTGGTGGTGATCTTCTACCTGGGCGGGGAGATCATCGACGGCATCCGCAATACGGACAGCGTTTCCCAGCTGACCCATGTGGTGGGCGGCGTACTGGGTATGATCTTCGGCTTCCTCTACCGGGGCAGCCGGCGGCGCTGAGATGGCGCTGCCCATTCTCTGCGCCGGGGTGCTGCTGGCGGCAGATTTTGCGCTGCGGATCCTCGCCCGGCGGGGAAAGCCGGAGCGGACCTTTTGGGGCGGCCGGATCCGGCTGGAGCGGCTGGAAAACCCCGGCATGGCCGGCGGCGCGCTGAAAGACCACCCATTTCTGGCCCGGGCTTTGCCCGGCTGCGCCCTGGCGGCGGTGCTGATTTTGTGCCGGGGCGAGCTTTTGCGCGGCCGGGGCCTGGGCTGCTGGGGCGCGGTGCTGCTATGCGCCGGGGGGCTGGGCAACGTGCTGGAGCGGCTGGCGCGGGGCCGCGTGACGGACTATATCCGCTTTCCCAAGCTGCCAGGCCGACGTCTGCAGCGGCTGGTGTGGAACCTGGCGGATCTTATGCTTTTGGCGGGTGCGCTGCTGCTGGCAGCGGACAGCCTGAGCGGCTGACAGAAAAAAGGAGCAAACTATGACGGACTATTTTTCCGTTCAACTGACGGATGACGAAATACGCGGCATCAGCAGCATCGGCCTGGCCCACATGGGGGACGGGGTGTATGAGCTGCTGGTGCGCACCTGGCTGTGCGCCCACGGAAAGGCCACGGGCAAGGGGCTGCACCGGGCCACGGTGGCCCTGGTGTGCGCGCCGGAGCAGGCCCGCCGGGCCCAGAGGATCCTCCCCGCCCTTACGGAGGAGGAGCAGGAGGTGTTTCGCCGGGGGCGCAACGCCCATGTCCACTCCATCCCCCAGCACGCCAGCCGGGCGGAGTACCAGCAGGCCACGGCCCTGGAGGCGCTGTTTGGCTGGCTGTATCTGCATGGCCGGCGGGAGCGGATCAACGAACTGTTTACACAAATGATGGAGGAATAAGCCATGGCACTGGATGCTGTGTGCCTGCAGGCGGCGGTGCAGGAGATCGCCCCACAGGTGGAAGGCCTGAAAATTGAAAAGATCCAGCAGCCCGCCCGGGACCAGGTGGTCCTGCTGCTGCGGGGCAGCCGGCGGCTGCTGCTGTGCGCCTCGGCCAGCCAGCCGCGGCTGAATTTGACGGAGGTGCTGCGGGATAACCCCAGCCAGCCGCCCATGTTTTGCATGCTGCTGCGCAAGCATCTAGCTGGCGGGCGCATCCTCTCCCTGCGGCAGGAGCCCCTGGAGCGGGTGGTGACGCTGGAGATCGAGGCCGTGAACGAGCTGGGGGAGATGGGTCGGTTTTCCCTGGTGCTGGAGGCTATGAACCGCCACTCCAACCTGATCCTGTGCGGCGGCGACGGCCGCATCATCGACTGCATGCGGCGGGTGGATTTTGAGATGAGCCAGCAGCGGCAGGTGCTGCCGGGGCTGTACTATCATCTGCCGCCCCGGCAGGAGAAGCGGTCGCCCCTGGACATAGAGGAGCAGGAGTTCCGGGCTCTCCTGGAGAGCGCTTCCCCGGAGATCCAGGCGGACAAGTGGCTGCTGGACACCTTCACGGCCATCGCGCCTCTGTGGGCCAGGGAGCTGGCCTACAGGGCCGGGGGCAGCACCGACTGCCTTCTGGCAGCGGCGGCCGGGCGGCTGTGGGAAGAATTCGATGCCTGGTGCCGCCTGGTGCGGCAGGGGGAGTTTCTGCCGGTGGTCCTTGCGCGGGACGGTAAGCCCTTCGACTTTACCTTTGCCCCGGTTCTGCAATATGAAAATGCCTGTGAAATGCGCACGGAGGAGAGCTTTTCCCGGCTGCTGGACGGCTTTTACGCCCAGCGGGAGCAGGCGGATCGGGTGCGGCAGAAGGGACAGGACCTGCTGAAGACTGCCACCAACGCCCGGGACCGTCTGCGCCGGAAGCTTTCTATGCAGGCCCAGGAGTACGAAAAGACACGGGACCGGGATGCGCTGCGCATCAGCGGCGAGCTCATCACCGCCAACCTCTACCGCATGGAGCGGGGCATGGCGAAGCTGGAGGCGGAGAACTACTACGAGGAGGGCTGCCCCCGGCGGGTCATCCCCCTGGATGTGCGCCTGTCCCCCCAGGAGAACGCCGCCAAGTACTTCAAGCGCTATAACAAGGCCAAGACGGCGGAAAAGATGCTGGCGCAGCTGATGGCCCAGGGTCAGGAGGAGCTTGCCTACCTGGAGAGCGTGGTGCAGGAGATCCACCAGGCGGAGAGCGAGCAGGACTTTAACGACATCCGCGCCGAGCTGACGGAGGGCGGATACATCCGCTCCCACGGGAAAAAGCAGCCGGGCTTTCAGCGCAGGTCCGAGCCCCGGCGATTCCGCACGGACGCGGGGCTGCTGGTCCTGGTGGGCCGCAGCAACCGGCAGAACGACAAGCTCTCCGGCAAAACCGCGGACAGAAACGACTGGTGGTTCCACACCCAGAAGATCCACGGCAGCCATGTGATCCTCTGCACCAATGGCGCGGAGCCGGATGAGGAGAGCATCCTGCAGGCGGCCCAGCTGGCGGCCTACTACTCCCAGGGCCGGGACGGCGGCAAGGTCGCTGTGGACTATACCCCGGTGAAATATGTGAAAAAGCCCGCCGGCGCCCGGCCGGGCATGGTGGTCTATACCACCTACCGTACCCTCATGGCCCAGCCGGACGGGGAGCTTGTCCGGCGGCTGGCGGTGAAATAGGAAAGCGAATGCGCCGCAGGGCCGCGGCGGTAAAAACAGACACCCCCTATGCGGATCGAAAACCGCATAGGGGGTGTTATTATGGAAACTTGCGGGGGAGAGCCTTTAACCGCCCCTCAGACGAATACCACCTGCACCAGCACCATGTACAGCACCGTGCCCACGCCGATGGACAGCAGGACGTTCCGCTTCCACAGGTGCAGAGCCGCCAGCACCGCGATGGAGATCAGCTCCGGCAGGCCGTAGGGGGCAGTGGTGACGGAGACGTTCCGCAGGCAGTATACCACCAGCAGGCCCATCATGGCAGCGGGCAGGGTGCGGCCCAGGTAGGAGACGATCTTGGGCACCGGACGGTTATCCGGAAACAGCAGAAACGGGAGAAAACGGGTCAGCATGGCCCCCGCCGTCACCGCCAGGGCGATGAGGAGGGCCTGGGTCGTTGTCAGAGTCATAGCTTTTTCCTCCCAATAAGCAGCACGGCCAAGACCAGGACCATGGCGGGGATCACCAGCTGATCCGCGCCGAAGATCGCCCGGGCCGCGGCGGTACACACGATGCCGATGATGCCGCTGATGCGGCTGCGGGGATCGGACACCTGCTCGATGAACAGCACCACGAACAGCCCCGTCAGGGCAAAGTCCAGGCCGGTGGTGTCAAAACGGATGAACTGCCCGGCCAGGGAGCCCAGCAGGGAGCCGCCCACCCAGTAGACATAGTCCAGCAGGGATATGGCCAGGTAGAAGCTCTTCCGGGGTACGTCCGCCGGCGGCTCCGCCGAGGAGACGATGGAAAAGGTCTCGTCGCTGAGGGTATAGATCAGGATGGGCTTTACGCCGCCCAGGCCCCGGTATTTCTCCAGCATGGACACGCCGTAAAACAGGTGCCGGGCGTTGACCATCACGCTCATGATGAACGCGCCCAGGGGGTCAAAGGCCGAGGTCAGCAGGGTGATGGCCGCAAACTGCATGCTGCCGCAGAAGGCCACCGCGCTCATGAGCAGCACCCATGGGGCACCAAAGCCCTTGGACTGCATCAGCACACCATAGGCGGCGCCCAGGACCAGATAGCCCGTCAGCACCGGGACGGTATGGGGAAACGCGGCAGTAAGGGCCCGCCGCCAGGCGGGGGTAGTCCGGCCGGAGGCATTGCCCCCGGCCGGACGGTTTTGATTCGTCTTAGTCATAGTTACACACTGAAAAGAATGTCGGCATAGGTGGGATAGGGCCAGAACTCGGCGGAGGTATAGGTCTCCAGCGTGTTCACAAGATGGCTGGCCTTGTACTCCAGGGCGTACACCACGTCCCGGTAATACCGGGCGGACTCGATGTCGCCCTCGGAGGCGGGGGCTTCCTCCAGGGCCTTGGCCATGGCACGGGCGGTCTCATACAGCTCGTTATTCAGGCCGGACAGCTGCTGCAGCAGCTCCGTCTCGGCGGCGCAGTCCAGATACAGGGCCTTCTTGCGCTGCACGGTCTCGGCCAGCTCCCCGGTGTAGCGGGACACGGCGGGGAAGATGCTCCGGCGGATCATGGCCAGCAGGGTATTGGCCTCGATGGCCGTGATCTTGCAGTAATTCTCCAGATGGATGCCGTACCGGGCGCGCATCTCCACCTCGGAGAACACATCGTGCTTGGTAAAGAGGCTGATGTTTTTGGCATCGATATAGGCGGGCATGCTGTCCACGGTGTCCCGCAGATTGCTCAGGCCCCGGCGCTTGGCTTCCTCGGCCCAGGATTCATCGTAGCCGTTGCCGTTGAAGATGATGCGCTGATGGGCCTTGAAGGTGTCGTGGAGCAGGGTCTGGAGGGCGGCGTTGAAGTCATCGGCCTGCTCCAGAATATCGGCGAACTGGCCCAGCTCCTCGGCCATAATGGTGTTGAGCACGGTGTTGGGGCTGGCGATGGACTGGGAGGAGCCCAGCATGCGGAACTCGAACTTATTGCCCGTGAAGGCCAGGGGAGAGGTGCGGTTGCGGTCGGTGGTGTCCTGGGGGATCTCCGGCAGGGTGTCCACGCCGATCTCCAGCTTCTTCTTGGTCATGTCCACATACTCCGTGCCCTGGATGATGGAATCCAGCACGGCGGTGAGCTCGTCACCCAGGAAGATGGAGATGACCGCCGGAGGCGCCTCATTGCCGCCCAGGCGCAGGTCGTTGCCGGGGTAGGACACGCAGCAGCGCAGAATGTCCTGATACTCATCCACGCCCTTGATAAACGCCGCCAAAAACAGCAGGAACTGGGCGTTCTGGCTGGGGGTCTTGCCGGGCTTGAGAAGATTTTCGCCGGTGTCGGTGGCCAGGGACCAGTTGTCGTGCTTGCCGCTGCCGTTGACCCCGGCAAAGGGCTTTTCGTGGAGCAGGCACACCAGGCCGTGGCGGTCAGCCACTTTTTTCAGCAGAGCCATGGTCAGCTGGTTGTGGTCGGTGGCGGTGTTGGCATCGGTGTAGACCGGGGCGATCTCGTGCTGGGCCGGGGCCACCTCGTTGTGCTCGGTCTTGGCGAATACGCCCAGCTTCCACAGCTCCAGATCCAGGTCCTCCATGAATCGGGCGACTCTGGGCCGGATGGCGCCGTAGTAGTGGTCGTCCAGCTCCTGGCCCTTGGGGGGGCGGGCACCGAACAGGGTGCGGCCGCACAGCTTCAGATCCTCCCGCTTCTGATACATACTCTTGTCAATGAGGAAATACTCCTGCTCCGGTCCTACCTGGGGGATCACATGCTTGGCCTCCGTATTGCCGAACAGGCGCAGGATGCGCAGAGACTGCTGATCCAGCCGGCTCATGGAGCGCAGCAGGGGGGTCTTCTTATCCAGCACCTGGCCGCTGTAGGAGCAGAACACCGTGGGGATATACAGGGTCTTGTCCTTCACAAAGGCGTAGCTGGTGGGGTCCCAGGCGGTATAGCCCCGGGCCTCAAAGGTGGCGCGCAGGCCGCCGGAGGGGAAGGAGGAGGCGTCCGCCTCGCCCTGGGACAGCTCCTTGCCGGACAGCTCCATAATTACGGAATCCTTGCCGGAGGGGGTGATGAAGCTGTCGTGCTTTTCGGCGGTGACGCCGGTCATGGGCTGGAACCAGTGGGTATAGTGGGTGGCGCCCAGCTCCGTGGCCCAGTCCTTCATAGCCGCGGCGATCTGGTCGGCAATGGAGCGAGGCAGAGTGGTGCCCTGGGTCATGCACTGCCTCCATGCGTCATATGCGTCGGGGGACAAACGCTGTCGCATTTTGTCCTCATTGAAGACCATGCAGCCAAACAGTTCCGGGATTTTCTTGATATTCTCGTCCATTGCAAACTCCTTTCGCCGCAGGATACGGCAGTTTTTATAGCACCGCCTGGAATAAGGCGGGTGTTACATAGGTTTCGATAACGGCGGCCACTGCGATCAGCGGCAGGACCCACCACAGCAGGATCTGTCCACATTGCCCCATGGCGGCGCGGACGGAGCCCGACGGCTTTTTCAACAGGGCGTCGGATACCGCCCCGCACAGGTACAGACCCAGTGCCGCGGACAGGATCAGCGCCGGTATTTCAAAAATGCCGTGGGGCAATATCCCCACCAGGTATTTCCACAAGGGGATGCCCTGGTGGACATAGTACCCGGCAAACAGACCCAGGGTGGCGCCGTTTACGCCCAGGGTCAGAGCGGGCAGCCGGATAAACGGGAGCAGCCCATATACGGTGGCCATGACCATGGCGGATAGATTGTTCAGCAGCAGCGCGAAAAACTGAATATTGCCGCTGCTATCGGACGCGCCGATCTGCTGGAGCATCTGGGCAAACTTTTCCACGATGCCGTCCGCCTGTTCCGGAAAAAGCAGGCTGCCCGCAAAGCTCAGGACGATGATCCCCGCAAAGGCCCAGCCGGCGGTAAAGACCACGCTGCCCAGGTCCTGCCGGTAAAAGGCGGCGGTGTTTCCGTAGATCTGCTTCAGTTTGTGCATCCGTTCAGCTTTTCAAGACCTGCCCGCAGGCGGCGCAGTGTCTCGTCCTTTCCCAGAATGGCGCAGATCTCCACGGCGCCGCCGGGAGTCACCAGCTTGCCGGCGGCAGCGATGCGCACGGGCCACATGAGCTTGGCGTTCTTCACTTCCAGCTTTTCGGCCAGGGCAATCAGACCGTCGTGGACGCTCTCCACGGTCCAGGCGGGCAGGGCCTCCAGCATGGGGATGGCCGCCTCCAGCATGGCCTTGCAGACCTCGGGATTGGTCTTGGCCTTTTTGTTGGTGAAAAATTCCACGTCATAGTCCGGGCAGGCATCGAAGAAGTCCACCTTTTCGGGAATGTCCGACAGGCGCTCACACCGGGCCTGGAGCAGGCCGGCGATGGCGGCGATGTCGAAATCACCCTTCACCGTCTGGCGAATATAGGGCTCGGCCACCTTGACAAAGTCCTCCGGGGCCATGGCCCGCAGGTACACGGCGTTGAAATGGTCCAGCTTGGCCCGGTCGAAAATGGCAGGGGACTTGGAGATGCCCGCTATATCAAAGGCCTTCACCAGCTCGGGCAGGGTGAAAATTTCCTGCTCGGCCAGGTCGCCCTTGGGGCTCCAGCCCAGGAGGGCCACATAGTTGAGGATGGCCTCGGTGAGGTAGCCCTCCGCCTTCAGATCCTCGTAGGAGGGATCGCCGTGGCGCTTGGACATCTTGTTCTGTGCGTCCCGCATCACCGGGGAGCAGTGGACATAGGTGGGGATCTCCCAGCCGAAGGCCCGGTAGAGCAGGTCGTATTTGGGGGCGGAGGAGAGGTATTCGCTGCCCCGGACCACATGGGTGATGCCCATGAGGTGGTCGTCGATGACGTTGGCAAAGTTGTAGGTGGGCAGACCGTCCCGCTTCAGCAGCACCTGGTCGTCCAGGGTGCTGTTTTCCACGGTGATGTCGCCGAAAATGGCGTCGTGGAAGGTGGTGGTGCCCTCCGAGGGGATCTTCTGGCGGATGACGTAGGGCTCACCGGCCTCCACCCGGCGCAGGGCCTCCTCCAGCGGCAGATCCCGGCAGGGATCGGCGGCGCGATCAAAGTCGCCGCTGTCCTCCTCGGACTCGGCCTTTTCGCAGAAGCAGTAGTAGGCGGTGCCCTTTTCTGCCAGCAGCTGGGCGTATTTTCCATAGGTGTCCCGGCGCTGGGACTGGATGTAGGGGGCCACGGGGCCGCCCACATCGGGGCCCTCGTCGTGGGTGAGGCCGCACTCGGCCATGGTGCGGTAGATCACGTCCACCGCGCCCTCCACCTGGCGGCTCTGGTCCGTATCCTCGATGCGCAGGATAAAGGTGCCGCCGTGGGAGCGGGCAATGAGCCAGGTATAAAGGGCCGTGCGCAGATTGCCCACATGCATGTAGCCCGTAGGCGAGGGGGCGAACCGGGTGCGCACCTTGCCGTGGGGGATCTTGGCCTCCATCTGCTCAAAATAGCTGTGATCCAGTGTCATAGCGTAAAACCTCCGCAGTAAAAATCAAAAAGCAAATAATAATCCATAATAATATACCTTATCATTATATTTTAACTTCCGAAAAAGTCAAGAATAAACCCTCTGCCCGGTTGCAATTTTGTGGGATTAGTGATAACATGGCCTTGATTCGCATGAAATTGGGGTAAAATATCAGAGAGGGCCCCTTTTGGAAGGAGAAATGACCATATGGAAACCACTGTGGAAAAGAAAAAACGAATATTCAGCGGCATTCAGCCCAGCGGCGAGCTGACCCTGGGCTCTTACATGGGGGCCATCCGCAACTGGGTGGACCTGCAGGACGAATATGACTGCCTGTACTGCATCGTGGATATGCATGCCATCACCGTGCGGCAGGATCCGGCCACCCTGCGCCGGCGCAGCGTGAACCAGCTGGCCCAGTATATCGCCTGCGGCCTGGACCCCAAGAAGAACATCATGTTCATCCAGAGCCATGTGCCCCAGCACGCGGAGCTGAGCTGGATCCTGGGCTGCTACACCCAGTTCGGTGAGCTGAGCCGCATGACCCAGTTCAAGGCCAAGGCCAAACAGCACGCGGATAACATCACCGCGGGCCTGTTCACCTACCCCGTCCTCATGGCGGCGGATATCCTGCTGTACCAGGCGGACCTGGTGCCCGTGGGAGAGGATCAGCGCCAGCATGTGGAGCTGACCCGGGACATTGCCCAGCGGTTCAACGGCCTGTACAGCGACACCTTCACCCTGCCGGAGGCGTTCATCCCCAAGATGGGCGCTCGGGTCATGAGCCTTGCAAACCCCGAGAACAAAATGAGCAAGTCCGACCCCGACGGCTGCGTATTTATGATGGACAAGCCCGAGGACATCATGCGCAAGTTCAAGCGCGCCGTTACCGACTGCGAGACGGCGGTGAAGTTTGACAAGGAGAACAAGGCCGGCATCTCCAACCTGCTGACTATCTACTGCGCCGCCACCGGCAAGACCATGGCCGAGGCGGAGGCGGCGTTTGCCGGCCAGGGCTACGGCGTCTTCAAGCCCGCCGTGGGCGAGGCGGTGGTGGAGCTGCTGCGCCCCCTGCGGGAGGAGTCCGAGCGGATCATGAAGGATAAGGCGTACCTGGAGAGCGTCTATAAAGAGGGCGCGGAGCATGCGTCCTACCTGGCCAATAAGACCCTCAGCAAGGTCCACCGCAAGATCGGCTTCGTGGCGAAATAATGGCGTAAATTCATAATGTATGTTTCCTTGCAAAGGCGGTAAACATTTGTTATAATCATATAACAGCAAAAAAATCACAGAGAAAGGATTTGGCTACTATGATCTATACCAGCGAAGTACAGCATATGTGTCCCATTGCCAAGGGCGCTTATCACGGTCCCGCCCCCATTCCCGAGGAGGGCAAGTGGGTCCAGGCCAAGGAGATCGGCGACATCTCCGGCTTTACCCACGGCATCGGCTGGTGCGCTCCCCAGCAGGGCGCCTGCAAGCTGACACTGAACGTGAAAAACGGCGTTATCGAGGAGGCTCTGGTGGAGACCATCGGCTGCTCCGGCATGACCCATTCCGCCGCTATGGCATCCGAAATTCTCATCGGCAAGACCATTCTGGAGGCGCTGAACACCGACCTGGTCTGCGATGCTATCAATACCGCTATGCGCGAGCTGTTTTTGCAGATCGTGTACGGCCGCACCCAGTCCGCCTTCTCCGAGGATGGCCTGGCGGTGGGCGCTTCCCTGGAGGACCTGGGTAAGGGCCTGCGCAGCCAGGTGGGCACCATGTTCGCCACCAAGGAAAAGGGCCCCCGCTATCTGGAGATGGCCGAGGGCTATGTGACCCGGGTGGCCCTGAACAAGGACGATGAGATCGTGGGCTACGAGTTCATCAGCCTGGGCAAGATGATGGACTTCATCAAGAAGGGCGACGACGCGAATACCGCTATGGAAAAGGCCAAGGGCCACTACGGCCAGTTCGACAATGCGGCCAAGTATGTCGACCCGAGACAGGAATAAGGAGGAGGACGAAATTATGGCACTGTTTGAAAGCTACGAAAGAAGAATCGACAAGATCAATGGCGTCCTCG
>CAMBKF010000029.1 GCA_945868085.1 uncultured Oscillibacter sp. | reverse complement strand
TCTTGCCCTTGTAGCGCACCTCCAGGGTCTCCCGGTTGTAGCGCTTGCCGTGGCACACCTCGCAGGGCACATACACATCCGACAGGAAGTGCATCTCGATCTTCAGCAGTCCGTCACCGCAGCAGGCCTCGCACCGGCCGCCCTTGGTGTTGAAGGAGAACCGTCCCGGCCCGTAGCCCCGGGCCTTGGCCTCCTGGGTGGAGGCGAACAGGTTCCGGATCTCGTTAAACAGATTGGTGTAGGTGGCCGGATTGGACCGGGGCGTCCGGCCGATGGGGCTCTGGTCAATGCCCACCACCTTGTCCAGATACTCCATGCCCTCTATCTTCTTGTGCCTGCCGGGGTGGGCCTTCATACGGTTCAGCTCCACTCCCAGCTTTTTATAGAGAATTTCGTTGACCAGAGAGCTTTTCCCACTGCCGGACACTCCCGTCACGCAGGTAAAGGTCCCCAGGGGGATGGACACATCGATGTTTTTCAGATTGTGCTCCGCCGCCCCGTATACAATGAGGTTGTGGCCGTTTCCTTTCCGCCGCACCGCCGGCACGGGGATGGACCGCTTCCCGGACAGGTACTGCCCCGTCAGGGAATCCGGGTTGGCCATGACCTCCTCCGGGGTCCCGGCGGCCACCACCCGGCCGCCACCTGCTCCGGCTCCGGGGCCGATGTCAATGAGGTAGTCCGCGGCACGCATGGTGTCCTCGTCGTGCTCCACCACGATGAGGGTGTTACCCAGATCCCGTAGGTTGCGCAGCGTGGCCAGCAGCTTGTCGTTATCCCGCTGGTGCAGGCCGATGGACGGTTCATCCAGGATGTACAGCACCCCCATGAGGCTGCTGCCGATCTGGGTGGCCAGGCGGATGCGCTGGCTCTCGCCGCCGGAGAGGGTCCCGCTGGACCGGGACAGGGTCAGATACCCTAAGCCCACCGACTGCAAAAACCGCAGCCGGGCGCGAATTTCCTTCAAAATCTGCGCCGCGATGATCTGCTGGGTCTCCGTCAGCGTAAGGCCATCAAAAAACACGATGGCCTGATCCACGGACAGGTCTGTCACCTGGCAGATGGACTTACCCCCCACGGTCACCGCCAGGGCCTCCGGCCGCAGCCGCTGACCGTGGCAGGCCGGACAGGGACACTCGCCCATGTACTCCTCCAGCTCCTTGCGGCTGGCGTCGCTTTGGGTGTCCCGGTAGCGCCGCTCCACATTGTTGGCCAGGCCCTCAAAGGCCTGGTGCAGCACACCCTTGCCCCGGGGCTGGTCGTAGTGCAGCTCCAGCTTCTCCTCCCCGGTGCCGTAAAAGATGATCTTCTTCACCTCCGCGGACAGGTTCTTCACCGGAGTCCGCAGATCGAAGTGGTATTTTTTCGCCAGGGCCTCAAAATACATCCGGCTGATGCCGTCGGAGCGGATGGAGTTCCACCCGCTGGCCACCACCGCCCCGTCCAGAATGGACAGATTTTCGTCCGGAATAATAAGCGCCGGGTCCGCCTTCAGCTGCATTCCCAGGCCCATGCAGGTGGGGCAGGCGCCAAAGGGGCTGTTGAAGGAGAACATCCGGGGTGTCAGCTCCTCAATGGAGATACCGCAGTCGTCGCAGGCGTAGTTTTGGGAGAATTGCAGGTCCTTTTCCTCCCGCAGCAGGTTCACCGTCACCAGTCCCCCGCTCTGGCCCGCCGCCGTCTCCACGGAGTCCGTCAGCCGCTGGCGGATGTCCGGCCGCACAATGAGCCGGTCCACCACGATCTCCACCGTGTGCTTTTTGTTCTTTTCCAGGGAAATCTCTTCCGTCAGCTCGTAGAGGTGGCCGTCCACCCTTACCCGGGAAAAGCCCGCGCGCCGGGCGTCCTCCAATACCTTGGTGTGCTCACCCTTGCGGCCCCGCACCACCGGGGCCATCACCTGGATGCGGGTCCCCTCGGGCAGGGCCAGTATCTGATCGATGATCTGATCCACCGTCTGCTGGCGGATCTCCTTGCCGCACTTGGGGCAGTGGGGCGTGCCCACCCGGGCCCACAGCAGGCGGAAATAGTCGTAGATCTCCGTCACCGTGCCCACGGTGGACCGGGGGTTTTTGCTGGTGGTCTTTTGGTCGATGGAAATGGCCGGGGACAGGCCGTCGATGTAGTCCACATCGGGCTTATCCATCTGGCCCAGAAACATCCGGGCGTAGCTGGACAGGCTCTCCACATACCGCCGCTGTCCCTCGGCATAGATGGTGTCAAAGGCCAGGGAGGACTTGCCGCTGCCGGAAAGCCCCGTCATCACCACCAGCTTGTCCCGGGGGATGGTGACGTCAATATTCTTGAGATTATTCTCCCGTGCGCCTTTTACAAAAATATGATCCTGCATGGTTTCTCCTTTGCGATGAAAAAGATATAGCTAAAAAGATTTTGTGCGCACCCAACGCTCCATAGTATAACTCCGCAGGGCGGGGTACCCTCACCCCGCCGCCGGATTTGCACCGCACTCCTTGTGAAAAGCCCTGTCATTGCGAACCAGTGACCGGCGTCACTGGTGTGGCGATCCGTAATACCCACCCCATACGCCTGCCTGTATCTGCGCTGCCGACCGCAGCTCCCTTTCTTTCTGCAGCGAAAGAAAGGGAGGAAAGAACACCGCCAAAACCAATGGTTTTGGAATCCTTTCCGCGGACTGCCTACATCCAAATCCGGAACACTTCAGCCACGCGAACCAAGCGTTGTGAAATACGTGCCTTGCTTTCGCATCACCTCTGCGTCTACATCCGCGAAGCGCGACCCGCTTGTGCTGCCCGTCCAAACAGTGAAAGCCGCTGCGTCTACCGTGCAGCGCGATGTGGGATTCTATCGGTAAACGCTCCGTAGGGGCCGATGATCCTGTTGCGGTGCCCAAAATTTCTGTGCTGCCTTACGGCGGACACTTGAAATTTTGACCGCGGCCACTCGCTCACTTCTCTTCATCTGCCACTGGCAGCGCTCAGTTCGCTCCCCACATCGGCCCGCTCCACCGCACCATCAATCTGTCCGTAGGGGCGGGGTTCTCTTGCCCACCGTTGCGCACCGCACCTGCGGCAGGGAACACGGGCCCTGCCCTACAAAAAACTGCTGTAGGGCGGGACCTATGTGTCCCGCCGCACGCCGCACTCCTTGCAGCCTGTCATTGCGAGGCCAGTGCGTACACTGGCCGTGGCAATCCGTTCTCCTCTCTCACTCCACGATAATATCCGCCGCGGCGGCCCGGAGCAGGGCCATCAGGTCCTTGGGATCGCACACCACCTGGTAGCCGATCTTCCCCGCGGACACCGCCACCTGGGCAAGGCTCTCCGCCGTCTTATGGAACACCGTGGGAAACTGCTTCTTCATCCCCACCGGGCTGCACCCGCCGTGGACATAGCCCGTAAGCGGCAGCAGCTCCTTCTGGGGCAGCATGGCCACGGACTTCTCCCCCACGGCCCGGGCCGCCTTCTTCAGGTCCAGATTCTCCGCCACCGGGATGTCAAACACATAGTATCCCCCGGATGCGCCTTTGCACACCAGGGTCTTGAATACCATCGCCGCATCCAGCCCCACGGCCCGGGCCACGCTGACCCCGTCGATGGGGTCGCCCTCCCCGTGGGGATAGCTCTTGGCCGTGTAGGCGATCTTCTTTTGCTCCAATGTGCGCATGACATTGGTTTTTTCCTCTTTATTCTTTGCCATGATTGTCCTCCTTATGTCAGGGCCCGTATGCTCTCCAGCACCAGCAGGTGGGCCGGATAAAATGCGTAGAATGCCCAGCGCCAGCGCCCTTTTACCCCGGGCCGTCCGTTATACAGCCAAATCGCCGGCAGCGCCGCTACGGCCAAAATCTGTATAGGCACCGCAATGCCGAAAACCGGCACCGTCCGGCTGCCGATGCAAATCCCGTTCAGCACCAGCATACCCAAAAGCAGACCGGGTTTTGCATACCTGCCTTCCCGGCACAGATAAAACAGCGCCACGGTCACCACGCCCCAGCCGCCATAGTCCACACGCAGCAGCTCCCCGGCGGCAAAGCCCGCCGCCAGCGCCAGCGCCGCGCCTGCGTACCCGGCGGCCCCGGGCTCCCGGCGCAGCCGGTCCAGCCCACGGAGCGTCAGCAGCGCCAGGCAGAAGGTCAGCAGCACATTCTGCCGCCCCGGCACGAAAAAGCGCCCGAACTCCAGGTTGAACGGTATCTCCGACACCGCCGCGAAAATCGCCATCCGCCAGAAATATCTCCAAAAAGCATGGGTATGCACATACCCCTCGGCGATGAAAAACGCAAAAATGGGAAACGCCAGCCGCCCGATGCACCGCAGCGCCACCATCTCCGGCAGAAGGATCGCCCCCACATGGTCGATGAGCATCAGCGCCGCCGCCATCAGCTTCAGCGCCCCGCCGTCAAGCCCTCTGCTTCGCTCCATCCGCTTCCTTTCCGCCTGCCAGCAGCGCCACCGCCCCCAGCACGCACACAATACCCAGCACCGTCCACACGGTCAGCGCCTCGTGGAACACCACCACGCCCATGAGGGTCTCCATCATGGGCTCGATGTTGGTGATGATGGACGCCTTGCCGCTCTCCACGCCCTCCAGGCCCATGGTATACAGGCAGTAGGGCAGCGCCGTGGACACGATGACCACCAGCACGCAGCCCAGCACGGCGTTGGGCTGCCGCAGCACCGGCCCCAGGGCCGGAAAATCTGCCAGCAGCACGGACCCCAGCCCCGCAAACACGAAGGTCCAGTAGATCATGGTGTAGCTCTCATAGTGGGCCAGGCCGTAGTGGGCGAACACCGTGTAGCTGGCGTAGGTCAGGCCCGAGGCCACGCCCAGGGCGATACCCGGTAAGGAGGCGGAGGCCCCGCCGCCCAGCACGCCGCTGACCAGCACGCACCCCAGAAGGGATATGCCCAGGGCCGCCATCTTCCGCTTTGTCAGGGGTGTTTTCCACAATACCGCCGAAAACAGCACCACAAACGACGGCGCCAGGTACAGCAGGATCGCCGCCACCGACAGCGAGCACATGGTCTGGCATTGGAAGTACACGATGCTCAGCAGCAAAATGCTCACCAGCCCCGATGCCATGAAAATAGGCAAGTGCTTCAGCCGGATGCGGAACACCTGCCGGTGCAGCAGGGCAAATACCACCGTCAGCACCACCAGCGTCCCGAAATTGCGCACGAACACCCGGTTCCCCAGGCCCATGCCCGCCTGGGTCAGCATCCGGTTGGACAGCCCGATGCACCCCCAGCACACGGCACTGAGGATAATGTATAGGTAAGATAAGCTCTTTTTCATAGCCCGCCTCCGGGTCTTCTCTTTTTCTTCGCCGCGGGCCGCCGGGCGGCGTACTGCTCCACCGGGAAGTCCCCCACGGGGCTGTCCGCGCGCAGATACAGCGGGTGGTGGGGATGCCCCGCCGCCGACGTCTTGCCGCACTTCACCCACCGGGCGCCGTGGGCCTGGCCGATGGCGATCATATCCTGCAGGCAGTCCCACAGATACTCCCGCTTTTCGATGATGGTCCCCCAGGCCGCCCACACCGTGGGCCGCTCCGACAGGGACAGGATGTAGTCAAAGGCCCGCATATTCTCCCGGTGCAGGTCCTCGTTCAGGGCCCACTCCATGTCGTCCGGCGAGGTAGCCCGCTGGGCGTACACGTTGAACATGATAAACGAGTCAAACCCGTTCCCCAGGGCAATGCGCTCCACGCTCTTGAGGGTAGGGTCCAATGCCCCGGGCCGGGCGGTGGAGGGGTTGATGCCGATGCAGATAAGCGGGTTTTTCCCCCTTGTGCCCAGAATATACCGGTACTCGGTGTAAGTGTTCGGCACGAACAGCCATTTTTTCACATCGTATTCTTCGTTTGGCTCCAGGGCCCGCCGGAGCTGCCCGTCAAAGCCGATATCCCCCAGGGTGCGTATGTCCATAGTCGGTATGTGCTGCATACTGTCTCTCTTTCTTTATCAGCGCGCCTAAAAAAGCCCCGCAGAGTTTGCCGCCCCCAGGCGGCAAACTCAAATCATTTCTGTCCCCGCAGCTCGATGATCTGATCCCGCAGCAGGGCAGCGTATTCAAACTCCAGCATCTTGCTGGCTTCCTTCATTTCCTTCTCCAGGCGGCGGATGGTCTCCTCCCGCTCCGCGTCTGTCAGCTTGCGGCGGGCCTTCTTGTTCTCCTCCTCCGCCGAGTGGGAGATCTCCAGCACCTTCCGCACGCTCTTGCGGATGGTCTTGGGCACGATGCCGTGGGCCTTGTTGTAGGCATCCTGCTTTTTCCGGCGGCGCTCCGTCTCCGTAATGGCCGCCTTCATGGACGGGGTGATGGTGTCCGCGTACAGCACCACCAGGCCCTCCGCGTTTCGGGCCGCCCGGCCGATGGTCTGAATGAGGCTGGTCTCGCTGCGCAGGAAGCCCTCCTTGTCCGCGTCCAGAATGGCCACCATGGACACCTCCGGCAGGTCCAGGCCCTCCCGCAGCAGGTTGATGCCCACCAGCACGTCAAATTCGCCCAGCCGCAGGTCCCGGATCAGCTCCATCCGCTCGATGGTGGCGATGTCCGAGTGCATATACCGCACCCGCAGGCCCAGGCCCTTCATGTGCTCCGTCAGGTCCTCGGCCATGCGCTTGGTGAGGGTGGTCACCAGCACCCGTTCGTCCCGGTCTGCCCGGACGCGGATCTCCTCCACCAGGTCGTCGATCTGCCCGGTGACGGGCCGTACCACCACCTTCGGGTCCAGCAGACCCGTGGGCCGGATCACCTGCTCCACGATCTGATCCGCCCCGTCTCTTTCATAGTCCCCCGGTGTGGCGGACACAAACACCGCCTGATGAAACCGCTCCTCAAACTCCTCAAATTTAAGGGGCCGGTTGTCAAAGGCGCAGGGCAGGCGGAAGCCGTAGTTCACCAGGCTCTCCTTCCGGGCCCGGTCGCCATTATACATAGCCCGCACCTGGGGCAGGGTCACATGGCTCTCGTCCACGAACAGCACGAAGTCCTCCGGGAAATAGTCCAGCAGCGTCATAGGCGGCGAACCCGGCTCCCGGCCGGAGATGACCCGGCTGTAGTTCTCAATGCCCGTGCAGTAGCCCAGCTCCCGCATCATCTCCACGTCGTACCGGGTCCGCTGGTCAATGCGCTGGGCCTCGATGAGCTTGCCGTTGTCCTCGAAATATTTTTTCCGCTCCGCCAGCTCCCGTTCGATCTCCTCCGTGGCCCGGGCCATTTTCTCCTTGGTGGTCACATAGTGGCTGGCGGGATAGATGGCCACATGGTCCAGCACCCGCTGGGCCTGACCGGTAACGGGGTTAAACTCGCTGATGCGGTCCACCTCGTCCCCGAAAAACTCCACCCGGATGGCGTAGCCGTTGGCATACACCGGGTAAATTTCCACCGTGTCCCCCCGGACCCGGAACATATTCCGCTCAAAGGCCACGTCGTTGCGTTCGTAGCGGATCTCCACCAGCTTGCGCAGCAGCTGGTCCCGGGGATATTCCTTCCCCTGGCGCAGGGAGATGACCATGTTGGCGTAGTCGATGGGGTCGCCCAGGCCGTAAATGCAGGAAACCGAAGCCACCACGATCACGTCCCGCCGCTCAAACAGGGCCGCCGTGGCGCTGTGGCGCAGCCGCTCGATCTCGGCATTGATGGAGGCGTCCTTTTCAATAAAGGTGTCCGTGTGGGCGATGTACGCCTCCGGCTGGTAGTAGTCGTAGTAGGAGACGAAATACTCCACCGCGTTCTCCGGGAAAAACTCCCGGAACTCCTCGCACAGCTGAGCCGCCAAGGTCTTGTTGTGGGCCAGCACCAGGGTAGGCCGCTGGACCTTCTCAATGACCTTGGCCATGGTGTAGGTCTTGCCGCTGCCGGTGACGCCCAGCAGCACCTGCTGCCGCAGCCCGGCCTCCAGCCCCGCCGCCAGCTTCTCAATGGCCTGGGGCTGGTCGCCGGAGGGGGTGTATTCAGATACGACTTTAAAGTTCGGCATGATGTTCTCCTGTATAGCATGGTATCCTATTATTGTACCACAATTATAAAATATGTAAATAAGAAATTTAAAACAAATGTTCTGTTTTTGGTCTTCCCCGTTCCAACAGCAAAAAGGGCCGCCCCATAGGGCGGCCCCAGTGTATCAAAAAGCCTCACAGAGTTTGCCGGTGCGCAGGCGGCAAAAAAACAGTGCGCTCTCCGCCGGACTTATATCAGCAGTCCGCTGGCGGCCATGGATACATAGTCCCCGTCTGCCACCACAATGTGATCCACCAGCTGGATATTCATGGTACGCAGGGCGTCCCGGATAAGCCGGGTGGTGGCAATATCCTCCTGAGACGGCAGCGCCACGCCGCTGGGATGGTTGTGGGCCAGCACAACACCCACGGCCCCGGCGTGGAGGGCATACTCCACCACCTGCCGCACGCTCACCGCCGCCATGCTCACATCCCCCTCCGCCAGGCACCAGGAGGAGAGGACCTTGCCCTTGCCGTCCAGGCACACCTGCCACAGCATCTCCCGGCGGCTGCCGCCCAGCAGCTCCGTGAAGTACGCCCCACAAGCGTCCACGGAATTCAGGATCTGCTCCTTTGCGCTCTGGGCCGCCCGACGGCGGAGCATGGGCACCAAGCTGATCAGCAGCGCCGCCTGCTGCCCCACGCCCTGCACGCAGGCCAGCTCCTGCACCGAGGCGGACAGCACCCCCTGCAGCGACCCGAACTGCTTCAGCAGCCGGTGGGCCAGTTCGTTGGTGTCCCGCCGGGGGATGGCGTAATACAGCAGCACCTCCAGCAGCTCATGGTCCGCCAGGCTCCGCTCGCCGCTATCCAGGAGCTTTTTCTTCATTCTCGCCCGGTGCCCCTCGTGTATGCCGCCCATGTTGCCGCCCCCTTCCGTACAGGATCATTTTGCAAGAGTATAGCACGAAAGTTGCTTTATCTCAAGCATTCCCCCGGCCCGGAGGGCACTTTTTGCAGTCCACCCCGCCCAAACTATCGTTTTGCACAATTTTTCCTCCTATATTTCGTCGGGTCCGCTATGCAAAAAGATTGTTAAATCTATTGCAATCTTTTCAGACTATGATAAAATATTTTTGCCGTGCAGTTTTTTGTGCGGCAGGATAGGAAAGACAATTGTGTTAAGGAGAAGAAAAACATGAGCATGAACCAGCGCCTTGCCCGGGTGAGCGAGATCATCGACGCCCACGGGGCACAGCCCAGCCAGCTGATTGCCATATTGCAGGACACGCAATCGGCCTTCAACTACCTCAGCCAGGAGGACATGACCCTCATCGCCCAGCGCCTGGGCATCAGCACCGCCAAGGTCTACAGCGTGGCGACATTTTATGAGAATTTTTCCCTGGAGCCCAAGGGCAAGCACATCATCCGGGTGTGTGACGGCACCGCCTGCCACGTCCGCAAGTCCCAGCCCATTTACGACGCCATCCACGACTATATGCACCTCACCGGCAAGCGCAAGACCGATGCCGACGGCCTGTTCACCCTGGAGACCGTGGCCTGCCTGGGCGCCTGCGGCCTGTCCCCGGTGCTGACCATCGACGGCGAGGTCCATGCCAAAATGACCCCGGACTCCGCCCTGGCGCTGCTGGATACCATCCGTAAAGAGGAGGGCCTTGCCAAATGAGTATTCTGACCCGAGAGGGCTTCCACGCCCTGCAGGCCCAGGCGGCCGACGCCCTGGAGCGCAGCAAGTCCGCCCTGACGGTGCTCATCTGCGCCGGTACCGGCTGCATCGCCAGCGGCTCCATGAAGGTATATGAAAACCTCCGCAGCGAGTGCCGGGAAAGGGGCCTGAACATCTATGTAGGCCTCACCCACCACGGGGAGGAGGAAAAAAGCCTCCACATCAAAATGAGCGGCTGCCACGGCTTCTGCGAAATGGGCTGCCTGGTCCACATCGAGCCCCTGGGCGTCATGTACGTCCGGGTCAAGCCCGAGGACTGCCACGAGATCGTGGAGCGCACCCTCCTGGGCGGCGAGATCATCGACCGCCTGACCTATCATCAGAACGGCATCTCCTACCCCCGGCAGGAGGATATCCCCTTCTATAAAAAGCAGCACCGGGTGGTGCTCAAGGGCTGCGGCGCCAGCGACGCCGAGGACCTGGAGGAATACATCGCCAAGGACGGCTACCGCGCCTTTGAAAAGGCCCTGTTCGACATGACCGGCGAGGCCATCTGCCGGGAAATTTCCGACTCCGGCCTCCGGGGCCGGGGCGGCGGCGGCTTCCCCGCCGGACGCAAATGGGAGAGCGTGCGTAAAAACGTCTCCGATGTGAAATACATTGTCTGCAACGGCGACGAGGGCGACCCCGGCGCGTTCATGGACCGCTCCATCATGGAGGGCAACCCCCACTCCGTCATCGAGGGCATGATGATCGCCGGCGTGGCCACCGGCGCCACCGAGGGCTATATCTATGTCCGGGCCGAGTATCCCCTGGCCGTGGAGCGCCTGCAGGTGGCCATTGACAAGGCCACCCAGCTGGGCCTGCTGGGCGACAATATCATGGATTCCGGCTTTAACTTCCATATGCACATCAACCGCGGCGCCGGCGCCTTCGTCTGCGGCGAGGGCAGCGCCCTCACCGCCTCCATCGAGGGCAAGCGCGGCATGCCCCGCACCAAGCCCCCCCGCACCGTGGACCAGGGCCTGTGGGGCAAGCCCACGGTACTGAACAATGTGGAGACCTTTGCCAATGTCCCCGGCATCCTCAACCGGGGCGCCGGCTGGTACCGCTCCATCGGCACCGAGGGCAGCTCCGGCACCAAGACCTTCGCCCTCACCGGCAACGTGGTCAACACCGGCCTGGTGGAGGTGCCCATGGGCGCCACCCTCCGGGAGATCATCTTCGACATCGGCGGCGGCGTCCAGAACGGCAAGAAGTTCAAGGCCGTGCAGATCGGCGGCCCCGCCGGCGGCTGCCTCACCGAGGAGCACCTGGACCTGCCCCTGGACTTTGACTCCCTGAAGAAGGTGGGTGCCATCGTAGGCTCCGGCGGCCTGGTGGTCATGGACGAGGACACCTGCATGGTGGAGACCGCCCGCTTCTTCATGCACTTCACTCAGAATGAATCCTGCGGCAAGTGCGTTCCCTGCCGGGAGGGCACCAAGCGCATGCTGGAGATCCTGGACCGGATCGTGGCCAACGAAGGCTCTATCGAGGATCTGGACCTGCTGGAGAGCCTCTCCGACACCATCTCCACCACCGCCCTGTGCGGCCTGGGCCAGAGCGCCTGCAAGCCGGTGCTCAGCACCCTGCGCTACTTCCGGGAGGAATATCTCAACCATGTGGTAGATCACCACTGCCCCGTGTGCAACGGCCGCAAGCGCCGGCTGGAGATCAAGCCCGAACTCTGCAAGGGCTGCGGTAAATGCGCCCGGAACTGCCCCATGGAGGCCATTTCCGGCCAGCCCCGCTCGCCGTATGTCATTGACAATGAAAAATGCATCCACTGCGGTGCCTGCTGGGGCGCCTGCCCCTTCGGGGCCATTGATGCCATCGAGGAGGAGGGTTAAGCCATGGCAAAAGGAATTATGATCATCGACGGCGTCCGGGTCCCCTTTGACGGGGAGAAGAACGTCCTGGCTGTTGTGCGCAAGGCGGGCATCGACATCCCCACCTTCTGCTATTACTCCGACCTGAGCGTATACGGCGCGTGCCGTATGTGCATGGTGGAGGACACCAAAACCGGCAAGATCGAGGCCTCCTGCTCCATGGAGCCCCGGGACGGCATGTCCATCCGCACCAACACTGCCAAGCTCTTAAAGCACCGGCGCATGATATTGGAGCTGCTCCTGGCCTCCCACGACTGCAGCTGCACCAACTGCGCCAAGAGCGGCAACTGCCGCCTGCAGGAGCTGGCCCAGCGCTTCGGCGTGCGCCATGTCCGCTTCCCGGACACCCGCCCCCGCTACGAGATGGACTACTCCAGCCACGCCATCTTCCGGGACCCCAACAAGTGCATCCTCTGCGGCGACTGCGTCCGCGTGTGCGAGGAAAAGCAGGGCCAGGGCATCCTGGACTTTGCCGGCCGGGGCAGCGAGCTGCAGGTGATGCCCGCTTTCGATAAGAAGCTCAGCGAGACCAAGTGCGTCAGCTGCGGCCAGTGCGCCGCCGTGTGTACCACCGGCGCCATCACCGTCAACGATCAGATCGGCACCGCCTGGCGGGCCATCCACGACCCCCAGAAGCGCGTGGTGGTGCAGATCGCCCCCGCCGTGCGCGTGGCCATCGGTGAGGAATTCGGCTACGCCCCCGGCGAGAATATCCTGGACCGCATTGTCTCCGCCCTGAAGATCATGGGCGTGGACGAGGTGTACGACACCAACTTTGCCGCCGACATCACCACCATCACCGAGGCCGAGGAGTTCCTCCAGCGGCTGCAGGCCGGCGGCCCCTTCCCCATGTTCACCTCCTGCTGCCCCGCCTGGGTCAAATATCTGGAGCTGAACGATCCCAAATACCTGAAGAATATCTCCACCTGCAAGTCTCCCATGGAGATGTTCGCCTCTGTTCTGAAGGAAAAATACGCCGAAAAGGATGCCGCCGACAGCCGCACCACCTATCACATTGCCATCATGCCCTGCACGGCCAAGAAGATGGAGGCCGCCCGGGACGAGTTTTTCCACAACGGCACCCCGGACGTGGACCTGGTCCTCACCACCCGGGAGCTGGTGGATATGATCCGGGAGACGGGTATCCATCTGGACGAGCTGGAGCTGGAGTCTCCGGACCTGCCCTTCGGCCTGGGCTCCGGCGCGGCGGTGATCTACGGCGTCACCGGCGGCGTGGCGGAGTCCGTGGTGCGCCACTGCCTGCCCGATAAGACCAAGAACGCCCTGCGCCAGGTGCGGGTGTCCGGCATCCGGGGGGACGAGCCCATCCGTGAGGTCACCTATGACGTAGGCGGCACGGAGATCAAGATCGCCGTGGTCAACGGCCTGGTCCACGCCAAGGAGCTCATCGCCGATGTGGAAGCCGGCAAGCGCTTTTACCACCTGGTGGAGGTCATGAGCTGCCAGGGCGGCTGCGTGGGCGGCGCCGGCCAGCCCTACGGCCTCACCGCTGCCAAGCGTGAGCGGGGCAAGGGCCTTTATGCCGCCGATGCCTCTGCACTCTTTAAGCGCGCGGAGAAGAACCCCGTGGTCACGGCCATGCTGGCGGACTTCGGCCCCCAGTGGTGCCACGACCATCTCCACGTTCACTACGGAACCGAAGAATAATGCATTGTATTTCCGCAGAGGGCGCAGCCATCCGGCCGCGCCCTCTGCTCCGTTTTTACCTCCACGCCCTCAAGCCATGCCGCAGGGGCGGGGTTCTGCCCCGCCCGTCTTGTCTTGCACCGCACCCTTGTACCCGTCCGTAGGGGCCGGCATCCCCGACAGCCTGACCAGGCTTGCACAACTTTCCCTGCCATCCGTAGGGCGGGGTGCCCACACCCCGCCGCCGATAACCACCGCGCCCCTTGTAAAAAACCGTGTCATTGCGAAGCCAGTGCGCACACTGGCTGTGGCAATCCGTACCCCTGCGCCGTGCCACATGCACTTGTAAATACCTCCGGCGGCTCCCTTTCTTTCTGCAGCGAAAGAAAGAGAGGAAAGAACGCCGTCAAAACCAAGGTTTTGAAATCCTTTCCGCGGCTGAGGTGCTGATTGTGTCGGTCCCCTCCTGCCCCGCGAATCGGATTACGCAAATTTCATGCCGTGCTTTCGCATCGTCTCTGCGTCTAACTCCGCGACGCGCTCCGCGCTTGTGCTGGCCTGGCGAAACAGGGAAAGCCGTTGCGTCTACCGCACGGCGGCGTGAGGGCACGCCGCCCTACAAACCATTCCGTAGGGACCGATGACCCTGTTGCGGTACCCAAAATTTCCGCGCTGCCTTACGGCGGACGCTTGAAATTTTGACCGCGGCCACTCGCTCATCTCGCTTCTTCTGCCACTGGCAGCGCTCAATTCGCTCCCCACATCGGCCCGCTTGCAAGCACTTTTTGTTTTTGCCCGTAGGGGCCGGCGTCCCCGACGGCCCGTTTGCAGGCACTATCATGCCCTGTGTAGGGGCGGACACCTCTTTACGCCCCCATCTTTCCGCTCTTTTCCCGCCCCCGCGACATAATCTGTTCTAATTCCTAAAATAAAAAATCCGTATTTTACTTATGCCGTCCAATAGGGTATACTACAGCATGTTTGAAAAATCTTTTCCCGAAAAAGGAGCGTAATATTATGAGCAGAACCATCGGTACCGTAGTGCGCGGCGTGCGCGCCCCCATCTTCCGTCAGGGCGATGATGTTGTGTCCATCGCCGCCGACACCGTCGTAAACGCCCTGGCCGAGGAGGGCATCACCCCCCGGGATAAGGACGTAGTCGCCATCACCGAGTCCGTGGTGGCCCGCTGCCAGGGCAACTATGCCACCGTTCAGCAGATCGCTGCCGACGTGAAGGCCAAGACCGGCGGCAAGACCGTGGGCGTCACCTTCCCCATTCTCAGCCGCAACCGCTTTTCCCTGCTGCTGACGGGCATCGCCTCCGGCGCGGAAAAGATCGTTCTGCTTCTCAGCCTGCCCTCCGATGAAGTGGGCAACCACCTGGTCAGCATGGACCAGCTGGACGAAGCCGGCGTGGATCCCTATCAGGACGTGCTGACCCTGGAGCAGTTCCGCGGCCACTTCGGCTCCGTGGTGCATCCCTTCACCGGCGTTGACTATGTGGACTACTATAAGGGCATCATCGAGAGCGCCGGCGCTCAGGCCGAGATCATTTTCTCCAACCGCGTCCAGTCTGTGCTCCCTTACACCGACACCGTCATCTGCTGCGACATCCACACCCGTCAGCGCTCCAAGCGCCTGCTGAAGGCAGCCGGCGCCAAGTGCGTCCTGGGTCTGGACGACCTGCTCACCGCCTCCGTGGACGGCAGCGGCTATAACCCCCAGTACGGTCTCCTGGGCTCCAACAAGGCCGACGAGGACCGGGTGAAGCTCTTCCCCCGTGACACCATGGCCGTGGCCGAGGCTCTGGGCGAAGCCATGTCCCAGCGTACCGGCAAGCACATCGAGGCCATGATCTACGGCGACGGCGCCTTCAAGGATCCCGCCGGCAAGATCTGGGAGCTGGCGGACCCTGTGGTCTCCCCCGGCTACACCAGCGGTCTCATCGGCACCCCCAATGAGCTGAAGCTGAAGTATCTGGCCGACAAGGACTTTGCCGACCTCAAGGGCGAGGCCCTGCAGCAGGCCATTTCCGAGAAGATCCGTCAGAAGGACGCCAAGGTCTCCCTGGTGGGCAACATGATCTCCGAGGGTACCACCCCCCGCAACCTCACCGACCTCATCGGCTCCCTGTGCGACCTGACCTCCGGCAGCGGCGACAAGGGTACCCCCATCGTCTATATCCAGGGCTATTTCGACAACTATACCACGGACTAACGTCCCAAAGTCCCTCTCATAAAACCCATTCTCTCCCTCTTTTTTCCTTTCCCGGCCGCGCAGGCATCTTGCCTGCGCGGCCACCCTTTTCTCCCCCAAAAACAAGACTCCCCCGGGCGGAAAAGCAAGTGCTTTTCCGCCCGGGGGAGTCTGCCGTTTCAGCCATCCTGCCGCAGATGCAGGGTGAAGGCCGTTCCCCGGCCCACCCGGCTTTCCACACGGATGGGAATGTGCAGCATATCCGCCGCCCGGCGGGTCAGATACAGTCCCAGACCGCTGGCGCTGCGCTCTAAACGGCCGTTGATGCCGGTGTAGCCCTTTTCGAAGATCCGGGGCAGGTCCTCCGGGGCAATGCCGATGCCCGTGTCGCTGATGCGCAGGGTCTCTCCCTCTACGCAGATGGCGATGCTGCCCCCGGCAGGCGTATACTTGATGGCGTTGGAGAGCAGCTGCTCCAGTATGCAGCAAAACCACTTCCGATCCGTCACCACAGTCATTTCCGTGGGAATATAGTCCAGCTTCAGTTATTTCAGCACAAACTGCGCGGCATACTTGCGCACCGCCTCCCGGATCAGCGCATCCAGCTTGTATTCCCGGATCACCAGGTCGTTCTCCCCGCTGCTCAGGCGCAGATACTGCAGCACCATGTCCACATACTGCTCCATGCGGAACAGCTCCGCGGACATAGCCCTGTGCTCCGGCGTCTCCTCCGCCAGGTACAGCTTCATCACCGCAATGGGCGTTTTGATCTGATGCACCCAGGTGGTGTAGTAGTCCAGCATATCCTCTCGCTGGGCGGCATAGTCCCGCTCCATATCCCGGATGCACCGGCCCAGCTTCCGGATCATCTCTCCGTAATCCGCCTGCTCCAGAGTCTTTGCCTCCGGCAGGTCGTTCCACTCGCTGAGCACGGCCTCGCACAGGCGCTGCCGCTCCCGGGCCCGCTTCCGTTCCACGCTCACCTCCACTGTAAGTAGCACGAGCCCGATAAACAGCGTCAGCACCGCCGCATAGGCCAAAGGCTCCAGCATCACGTTATACAGCAGGAACACCGCCAGCTCCGTCAGCAGCGTCAGCCCCCACAGCAGGAGACCGATCCGATTTTTCCGCAGGCAGTCCCGGACCACCGCCCCCATTCTTCCGCTCTTCATGAAATGATGTACCCCCTGCCGGGCTTTGTGCGGATCACATCCCGCAGGCCGCCCTCCTCCAGCTTTTTCCGGAGCCTTGCCACATTCACCGTCAAGGTGTTCTCCTCCACATACAGGTCGCTCTGCCACAGGCGGGTCATCAGCTCTTCCCGGCTGACGATCTTGCCCCGGTTCTCCAGCAGCATCTGCAGAATGCGGAACTCATTTTTCGTCAGCTCGATACGCTCCGTCTCCGTGCGCACGCAGTCGTCGTCCAGGCACAGCTCCGCCCCGCAGAACTCGATGGTGTGTCCCGCCCCGGCGATCTCGTAGGTCCGCCGCAGCACCGCCTGCACCTTGGCCGTGAGGACCATGGGATCCACGGGCTTGGCGATGAAGTCGTCGCCCCCCATGTTCAGGGCCATGACGATGTTCATGTTGTCCGCCGCGGAGGAGAGGAACACCACCGGCACGGCAGAAGCCTCCCGGATCCGGCTGCACCAGTAGTAGCCGTCCCGGTAGGGCAGCTTGATGTCCATGAGCACCAACTGGGGCCGGCAGGCGGCAAATTCTCCCACCACATCCGCAAAATCCGCCGCGCAGATGACCTGCAGCCCATAGCTTTCCAGGTGCTTGCGCACGGCCCCGGCCAGAGCCAGGTCATCCTCCACCAAAAAGATCCGGTACATAGTTCCTCCTTACACGGGCATAAGGCAGCGTGTCGAAAAAGTCTTTTCGCCCCGCTGCCTATGTTTTTGAAACTTTGAAAAAGTTCCAAAAACGATTGATTTGAATACAGTCTCAAACCACTTCATAAGAGGTGGCTTCCGCCCTGAATCATTCTGTCATTACGGGGTGTGGTTACCCCGCCCTACAAGCCCCTTCGTAGGGCCGGCCCTTGCGATTGCCCGTTCCGCAGCCATCATCACCCCGTACAGCAGGCGCACAATTTATCCCTGCTCCTCCAGACCAGCGTGGGTCCGCGTGAGCGGCCGGCGGATGTAGGCGCAGAGGCCATCCGAAAGCCAGGCACATAACTTGCCCGTCCCGATTCGCGAGGCAGAAGGGCGTCGGTATAGGCTGAACTTCAGCCGCGGAAAGGATTCCAAAACCATTGGTTTTGGCGGCGTTCTTTCCTCCCTTTCTTTCGCCGCAGAAAGAAAGGGAGCCGCCGGCGGCACATAGCAAGAGTGCACGCGGGGCGTCGAGGACGCCGCCCCCTACGGGCGGGGGATGCGGATTGCTGCGGGCGCGCTGCGCCCTCGCAATGACAGAGGCTTTTGCATGGGGGCTGTGGTTATGGGGCGGGCGACCGCAGGGGCCGCCCCTACGAAACGGCTTGTAGGGGCGGACGCCTCTGTCCGCCCCCGCACGCCGCATCTCACCGCACGATCTTATAGTACGTCCGGGCCGTGGCCGTGTAGATCAGCGTATACACCGCCGCAAACACCCCGAAGGTGATGAGCGAGCAGATCACAAACAGGCTGGTGCTGGACAGCAGCAGCACATGCAGCAGCTTTTCCAGAATGGGGAAGGCGAAGGCCAGGTGGATACTCGCCACCACCAGGGGCAGGAAGAACACCAGCAGCACCTGGCTGTTGATGGTCTGGCGCACCTCCCGGCGGCTCATGCCCACCTTCTGCAGGATCTGGAACCGGGTCCGGTCCTCATAGCCCTCAGAAATTTGCTTATAATATACGATCAGCGCTGTGGCAAACAGGCACACCAGGCCCAGCAGGATGCCCAAAAACAGCAAGGAGCCGTACATTCCCATGACCGATGCTCTGGCGTCCCACACGGTGCTGTAGGTGAAGGACAGGCTGCCCTCCTGCCGCCAGGAGGAGACCTCCTCGTTCAGGGCGTCACCCACGTCCTGTTCCAGCTGGTCGCCCACTTCGCCGTCGATGGTCCGGTCTTCGAAGCTCACCGCGATGCGCCGGGTATAGTCCGAGGCCGCTTCGCCGTAGGCCTGCTTTTGCTGCTCATACAGGTGCTCCAGCACGCTCTCGTCCGCCACCACGATGCCGTAGCAGTTGGTGGCCGCCGCGTCCATGCCGGACTGAATGGGGAACAGGGGCACCGTGGTCTTCACCCGGTAGGTGTCTCCCTCCACGGTGATCTCCGGCCGGTCAAAGCCGCTTTTGCGGATGTCCATGGGGCACACGGCCACCTCATCGGCCGCCAGGTTCAGCGGCTCCCCGCCCAGGCTGCGGTACATGTCCTCGGTAATATAGGTGATAACGCTGAGGCCCTTGAGGTCGCTGGCGCTGCGGTCCGCCCGCTTGCAGATCAGGGTGTCGTTTTCATACAGGTAGGTGACCATCAGGTACTCCTGCCGCTTGATATCCTGCACGGTCAGGCCGTTCTTTTCCGCCTCCTGCTTCACCACCCGGGTCAGGGTGTCCAGGGGGATCTCCTGGGAAAAGGTCAGGTCCCCCTCCTGGTTCCACTCCACATGCCGGGCGGAGAGGTAATAGTCCTGGGGATAGTTCCGCCGCAGTGTTTCCTCCTGGCCGGCGTACAGACTCACGGTGGTGGAGATCATCACCAGCACCCCCGTGGCCAGGATAGCGATGGACGCCAGGCCCACAGCGTTCTGCTTCATGCGATACAGCAGGCCCGACACCGCGGGCATCCGCTTCTTATTATAATAGAACTTCTGGTTCTTCTTCAAGGCCTTCAGCACAAAAATGCTCCCGGCCACGAACAGAAAGTAGGTGCCGATGATGACCAGAATCACTGCCACGAAGAACAGGGCAATGGCCTTCAGGGGACTTTCCGTGGTCACGGAGATATAGTAGCCGCCGCCCAGGGCCAATACGCCCAGCACCAGCAGCAGCCACTTGACCTTGGGCTCCCGCTCGCCGACGTTTGCGGAGGAGAGCAGCTCCACCGGCTTCAGCTTAGCGATGGTCACGCAGTTGATGCCATAGGTCAGCAGATCCAGGGCCATGAACAGCAGTCCCGAGATCACCAGATTCCTCACGGAGATGAAGTAAAAGCCCAGCACGATCTCGGCGCCCAGCAGCCGACAGATAAGCAGTGAGCACAGCTTATAAAGCAGCACCCCGGTCAGAAGGCCCAGGGCCACGGATACCAGGCTGCTGATGGCCGTCTCGTGGAACAGCACCCGGTCAATGTGCCGTTTTTCCAGGCCCAGGATGTTGTAAACGCCGAACTCCCGCTTGCGCTGCTTCATCAGGAAGCTGTTGATATACAGCAGCAGGATCACCGACAGCAGCGTCATCACCGCCACGCCGATGGACATGAACATGCCGATGTATTCACCGCCCCGGATCTCCAGGAGCCGCTCGTCGCTTTTCAGGGTGAACACGATGTAAAACACGCACAGCAGACCCGCCTCGGACAGGATCCGCGGGATGAAGAACCGCCGGTTCTTGCTGATGTTGCTCCGGGCCAGTTTCAGGAAAAAGCCGGTTTTCATTCTGCGTCCCTCCCTGTGCGGAGCATGGTGAGGGTGTCGCTGATCTTCTTGTAGAGCTGCTGATTGGTGCTCTCGCCCCGGTAGATCTGGTGGAACACCACACCATCCCGGATGAACAGCACCCGTCCGGCGTGGGAGGCGGCATCCACGGAGTGGGTGACCATGAGGATGGTCTGGCCCTGGCCGTTGACCTTTTCAAACATCTGCAGCAGGTCCGCCGAAGAAGCGGAGTCCAGGGCGCCGGTGGGCTCATCCGCCAGCAGCAGCTTGGGGTTTGCGATCATGGCCCGGGCCACTGCCGCCCGCTGCTTCTGTCCGCCGGACACCTCATAGGGATATTTTTTCAGAAGGTTGTCGATGCCCAGGGAGCGCACCAGGGGCTCCATAGCCGCCTTCATCTCCCCCACGCTCTTTCCCGCCAGCACCAGGGGCAGCAGGATATTGTCCTCCAGGGAAAACGTATCCAGCAGGTTGAACTCCTGGAACACGAAGCCCAGGTTATCCCGGCGGAAGGCCGCCAGCTCCCTCTCGGGGATGCTGTCCAGCCGCTTGCCCGCCAGCAGCACCTGGCCGCCCGTGGGCTTATCCAGGGCCGCCAGAATATTCAGCAGAGTGGTCTTGCCCGAGCCGGACTCACCCATAATGGCCACATACTCCCCCTCCTGCACGGAGAAGGACACGCCCTTCAGGGCCTGCACCTGGTTGCCGCCGAAGCGAGTGGTGTAGGTTTTTTTCACGTCACTTACCTGTAAAATTTCCATATCGTACCTCCGAAACTCTTTTTTACAGGCTTATTCTACCGCGCTTTTCGCCCCTGCGCCATCGCACGGGGTGACAGCCCTGTGACAAATTTGTCATGGCCGCTTACACGCCTGCGGGGCCGTCGCTTCTGACCACCCGGAACTTACCCACCCGGTTCCGCACGCTTACAAGGCCCGTGTGCCGGATGCCCAGCAGCCCGTCCATCTCCCGGGCAGCGTTTTCATAAACGCCCCCGGTGTGGTGGACCAGGATGTAATCCGCCTTTTTTATGCGCCCCGCCGCCTGGCGGCAGAAGGCCCGGACCGGCGCCGCCAAGGAGAAGTCCCAAATGGGCGCGCAGATGGTCACTTTGTCATATTTTTCCAGGTCAATGGAAATAGGCTCAATGGGCATATCCCAGCGGTGCATGGCAAACCGGCCGCACCACCAGAAGCCCAGGGTTCCCTCCGTCCGCTCCGTGGCGCGAATCTCATAGATCTCCGCCCCGGTGCGGTCGGCCGCTTCATAGGCCAGCTTTTTGCCGTAACCCAGCCGGGAGAAATACACCACCAATTCCCTGGGGTTTTCCCCCACATGGGGGTAGTCCGCCTCCCGGACGGAGAACGCCTCCTGCCCGGCAAACACCCGGGCGGCATAGCCCGTGGCCGCCTGAGCCAGGCCGAAGATGAAATAGATGGTGGACATAAAGTTGGGCGGAAACATATAGAACTGGATGCAGATCCACAGCATCAGCGTCACGCCGAAAAGGCCGCCCAGGGTCACCCCCAGGGGCTTGTTCTTCAGCAGCAGCACCGCCGCCGTCAGGTTCGTGAGGCCGTTGACAATGAGCAGCGCCATACCGGAGAAGAAAAGATCCTGAAACAGCACATCCGCAAAAGGCAGCACCTGAAAATATGGCAGCATGGCATCCATGCCCATGATCCGCCCGCTGGGATCAATGAGCATCATCGCCGCTCCGGCCACGGCGCCCAGGCCGATGAATACCGTCCAGAAAATCAGCAGCCGCCGGGCCACCCGGTAGCGGGAATGTCCCGCTTTTTTCATAGTATCTGACATAGTACGTCTCCCTGAATATGTATTACTCAATATATATCATTCAAGATTATATGCCGATCGTGCCGTTTGTCAAGGGTACCACCCACAAATCAGCAGGGACGGAGCATCGCTCCGTCCCTGGGACTGTCGGCAAAATGGAGCCGCGCTCCACGCTGATAAAATTTCTTCACCGGCCGCCGCGGCTGTTGAGCTTGCCCAGGTAGCGGTAGATGCTGGCCTCGGAGCTGTGCAGCTCCTTGGCCACAAAGCTCACGGAGCCCTTCAGCAGGAACACGCCCTTGCGGTCCAGGATTTCCATGATCTCCATCTTTTCGTCCTGGTTCAGCCGATCCACATCCACGGGATAGTTGGCCACCACCGAGGAGACGATGCTGGCGGTGGCGCCGGCGATGGAGGTAGGGAAGCCCTGCTCCCGGGGCGACTCCGAGGGGTCGTTTTCATCCACGATGAGGCTGGTGCCGCTGGGCTCTGCCGGAGTCAGCGCCCCGCCGCACAGGTCCATCACCTGCTTCGACAGGGCCTGGTAGCGGCTGCTGTCAAAATTGATGCACAGCAGGCCCACCACGCTGCCGGTGCGGTCCTTGATGAACATACTGTTGGAGTGCATCTTCTTGCCGGTGACGGAGGTGCTCTCAAAGGAAAGCACATAGTCCTGGGTCTCATACAGCTGGCCGGATAGGAACTCCAGCATCTTATTGCTCAGGGGAGAGCCCAGGTGCCGGCCCGTCAGCTCGCCGTTGGAGATAGCGATGATCTGGTTGGAGTCCTCCGTCAGCTCATGGAGGGCCACCTCATAGTCCGGGCCGAGAATGTGGCCCAAAAAATCAACTAACAGGGTATAGTGCCGCCGAATCTCTTTATCCATACGATCTTCCTCCTGCTCCGCTGATGCGGATCAATCTTTCTTCTCCGTCTGGGCGGGTGCGTCCTGCGCACTCTCGGCGGCATGGATCCGCTGGAGCTCTTCCTCCTCCAGCATGCGGTAGGCCACCTTGCCCACCAGGGTCTTGGGCAGCTCGTCCCTGAACTCGATGTCGTAAGGCATGGCGTACTTGGCGATATGCTTGCGGCAGTAATTCATGAGCTCATCCTTGGTGGCCTGGCTCTTTTCAACGCCGGGCTTGAGCATGACAAAGGCCTTCACCTTCTGCATGCGGTAGGCATCCGGCACGCCGATGACGCAGCTCATCTGCACGTCCTCGTGGGCGTCCAGAATATTCTCGATCTGACCGGGATAGACATTGTAGCCGGAGGAGATGATCATCCGCTTGGCCCGGCCCCGGAAGTAGATGAAGCCCTCGTCGTCCATGGTGCCCAGGTCGCCGGTATACACCCACGTCAGGCCGTCGTCGTGCTTACGCAGGGTCTGGGCGGTCTCCTCGGGATGGTTCATATACTCCTTCATCACCGTGGGGCCGGCCAGCAATATCTCGCCCTCCGTGCCGTAGGGCACCTCCTCGTCGGTGCCGGGCTTGACGATCTTGATATAGGTATCCGGGAAGGGCAGGCCGATGGAGCCCTCCTTATACATATTCACCGGCGTCAGGCAGCAGGCGGTGACGGTCTCGGTGGTGCCGTAGCCCTCCCGCACCTGCACAACGGCGTGGTGGTCATAGAGGAACTTATCAAACTTCTTCTTCAGCTCAATGGACAGGCTGTCGCCGCCGGAGAAAACGCCCTTGAGGCTGGAGAGGTCGGCATTGTCCATGCTGGGCAGGCGCAGCAGTGCCTCATACAGGGTGGGAACACCGGCGATAAAGTTGCACTTATACTTCACGATCTGCTTGGCGTAGCTCTTGGCGGTGAACCGGGGAATTAGGATGCACCGGCCGCCGCTGGCCAGCATGGAGTGGACGCACACGCCCAGGCCGAAGCCGTGGAACAGGGGCATGGCCGCCAGCATCCGGTCCCCGGGGCGGAACATGGGGTTGGTGGCGATGATCTGCTTGGCCAGGGCATTGAAGTTGCCGTTGGTGAGGACGATGCCCTTGGTGGTGCCGGTGGTACCGCCGGAATAGAGGATCACGGCGGGATCCTCCGCCTTGCGGTCCACCCGGAAGTTCTTATAGAAGCAGTGACGGCTCAGGTCCATGAACTCCTTCCAGCGGATGACCGGGGCATCCTCGGGGATCTTCTGGATCTTGCGGCCCTCGGTGAGCATATAGCCCGCCCGGACAGGCTGGCTCAGGGCGTCCTTCACGGAGGCGATGATGATATTCACGATGCCGGTATTCTGGCGGATATGCTCAAACTTATTATAGAACTGATCCAGGGTGATGGCGGTGATGGACTGGGACTCATTGAGATAGAACTCGATCTCCTTCTCCGCGGACAGGGGATGGATCATGTTGGCAATGCCGCCCACCAGGTTCACGGCGTAGAACATATAGATGGCCTGGGGGCAGTTGGGCATGGCAATGGTGACGCGGTCCCCGGCCCGGATGCCCAGCACCTTCAGGCTCCTGGCGCAGCGCTCGATCTCCTGGATCATCTTTTTATAGGTGGTAGACCGGCCCATAAAATCAAAGGCGATGTTATTGGGATATTCCTGGGCTACCAGCTCCAGAGCCTGGAACATAGAGCCGCCGAAATACTCCAGATGCATGGGCACATCTCCCATATGGGCGGCCCAGGGGGTTTTGACTTCACTCATACTGTACTTCCTCCTTCATAGGCTTTTCCAGCTCCCAGGGATGCTCCAGCAGGTACTTCAGGAGCCGGACAGATTTGGAATAGTAATACCCGTCGGCCAGGCGCTCGTCGATGGTGAGGCCCAGGTCCAGGGTTTCCTTCATGACGGCATTGCCCTGGTCGTCAAAGAACGGGCGCAGGGCCTTCTCCCCGATGATGCAGAACAGGGAGCAGGTGCCCCAGTTGGTCAGGTGATGGTAGCCGCACTTGAGCTTGATGGAGCCCAGGTTGGAAATGACCACGGAGCTATAGTAGGGGTCGGTGGCGATCATGTCCTTGGGCACCCACCCGTGCTTATCCAGAAACATAATGAACTTCACCGCGGTCTTGCCCACCCAGCGGGGGAGCTTATTGAGGATGTCCATGCTCTCGGTGGAGGAGTCCACCTTCTCGCTGCGGCACTCCGTCACCTGGGAGCGGATGTAGCCGTGTACATCCCGGAGGGTGAACTCGTCCTTCCCGTGGAGGAAGGCCAGGGCCTCGGCACCTTTGTCGGAAAACTGCTTTTTCACCACGAAGGAGGCAGACACCTCGTTACGCTGGTAGAAATTGCTGTTGACAATGAAGCGATTCAGCTTGGGCCGCAGGGTGATGGTCTTGATGAGGGAGGCCACCACGATGTGGAACATGGTGTAGGGGAACTCCGTCTCCGTCTCGTTGAGCTTCGCCAGATACTCGTTCATGGCCGTCAGGTCCACCCGCAGGGAGATGTAGGCCTCGTTATCGCAGCGGTTGGGATAGAGGATGCCGGTGATGAAGTGCAGAGAGTCCAGCTCCCGCAGCAGGCGGCCGTCCCGGCGGTCGCCCCGGCGCTTTTTCTGTGTTTCCATATTTTCTCCTATTTATTCTCAGACTGATAATAATTTTTTCCCACTATAAAACACAGTATAGCAAATTTAAATCCGTTTTTCCAGTATAAATTTTTAAGATAGGAAAAAAATCCACCCGGCCGCCCGGCGGGGTGTGGTCACCCCGCCCTACGGTCCGTTCCGTAGGGGCGGCCCTTGCGGTCGCCCGCCCCTACACCCCCCTGGCACGACGGTGGGCAATCGCCGCCCCCTGCAGGTGCGCTGCAGGACGTATCTGCGGGCGGGCCGATGTGGGCATCGGCCCCTACGCGCAAAAAAGGGCCCTGCCGGATGGCAGGGCCCTTTTTCATATCATTTTACTTTATCAGAAATCCGCGTTGCCCACGGTGCGGGGGTGCAGCTCCACGTCCCGGATGTTGCTCACGCCCGTGAGATACATGACCATCCGCTCAAAGCCCAGGCCGAAGCCCGCGTGCTTGCAGCTGCCGTAGCGCCGCAGGTCGCAGTACCACCAGTAGTCCTCGGG
>CAMBKF010000028.1 GCA_945868085.1 uncultured Oscillibacter sp. | reverse complement strand
GCCCCTGCCCGGGATTTAATGCCCCCCCTGCCCCCCCGGAGGGGGGGACGGCGGCTCGATAACGGTAAGGAAGGGTGCGTGAGGGAAACCCAAGAAGGGTGTCCCTCACCATTTAGATCCATAGCTTTTGAAACTGGATCAAAGTTTCAAAAGCGTGACCAGGGCGCCAAAAGCCTTTTTTGGCGCCTTGATTGCATTTTGCTTTTGACGCGGGTATAATAGAGAAAAATCATCCGGGAGGCGGCAATATGGAACTGCGCTACACGGTCATCGACCCCACGAAAAATATCACTCTTTTGGTCACCACGCCCGTGCCCCGGGACGTGCAGCCCCGGGTGGCGGCGGAGCTTTTGCAGCGGGAGCGGGACGCCGAGCAGGTAGGCTTTGCCGAGGGCCTGGCTGCGGGAGAGCCCCGGCTCCAGATGATGGGCGGCGAGTTTTGCGGCAACGCCACCATGTCCATGGCCACCTGGCTGCACCGGGAGATGCCGGTAGGGGAGAGCTGCGCTCTCACCTTGCCCGTATCCGGCGCGCCGGAGCCGGTGCCCTGCCGCGTCACGCATATTGACGGCTGCTTCATCGGCACTGTGTCCATGCCCCTGCCCGAGCGTATCGAGACTCTTTCTCTCCCGGTGTGCGGCGTGATGCAGAGCCTGCCGGTGGTGTTCCTGCCGGGCATCTGCCATGTCATCGTTCCGGCGGATATGATCCGCCGGGATCAGGCGGAGGAGACCCTCCGGGCCTGGAGCGATCTGCTCCCTGGCGAGGCCATGGGCCTTCTCCTGCTGGACGAGAGCCAAACGGCCTTCACGCCCCTGGTGTATGTGCGCCCCACGGACTCCTGCGTGTGGGAGCGGGGCTGCGGCAGTGGCTCGGCGTCCATCGGCGCGTGGCTGACACAGGTGCGGGGGGCGGATCAGTGCGTGTCCCTGCGCCAGCCCGGCGGCGTCATCCAGGTGGTCACCCAAACGGACAGCGGTGCCCGCCTGACCTCTCTCACCATCACCGGCACCGTGTGCCTGGGCAAAACCAAGAAAGCCATCGTGCGTCTGTAACTGCCGGCGGGCCGTCCCTTTTTCCGGGGATCGGCCCGCTTTTCCCGTGAAATCCAAGATTTATCTTTACCTTTTGGCGTGAATTTGCTATAATATCTTTCTATTATACTACCCCAGTCTGCCCTGTCTGCCGTGTAAGGAGGTGAGCCGGGCATGAAATTTGAAAAATGGAACCTTCCCGCCGCCGCTCCCTCGGCGGCCGCGCTGGAGGAGGCCGGTTACCCGGCTCTGCTGTCGTCGGTCCTGGCCGCCCACGGCATTACGGACGGCCTTGCCGCCGGGGATTTCCTGCGCATTGAGGATACCCTCATCCTCTCTCCCTTCCTGATGAAGGACATGGACCGGGCCGCAGCCCGCATCCGCCGCGCCCTGGAGCGCGGGGAGCATATCGCCGTGTTCGGCGACTATGACGTGGACGGCATCACCGCCACCGCCATCCTGGTGGATCATCTGCGCCGCAGCGGCGCCCGGGTCAGCCACTATATCCCCCGCCGCATCGAGGACGGCTATGGCCTCTCCGTGGACGCCATGCGCACCCTGCGGGATCGGGGCGTTGATCTGGTGGTCACCGTGGACTGCGGCATCACCGGCGTGGAGGAGGTGGATTTTGCTGCCTCCATCGGTATGGATGTGGTGGTAACGGACCATCATGAGTGTAAAGAGGAGCTGCCCCATGCCGCGGCGGTGGTAGACCCCCACCGGCCGGACTGCCCCTATCCCTTCAAGCACCTGGCCGGCTGCGGCGTAGCGCTGAAGCTGGTGCTGGCCCTGGGCGGGGAGAGCCGGGCCGAGGAGCTTTTGACCCGATATTGTCCCCTGGCCGCCGTGGGCACCGTGGCGGATGTCATGCGTATGGTGGGGGAGAACCGCACCATTGTGGCCCGGGGCCTGGCCCATATTATGGACGGGGACTTTATCGGCCTGCAGGCCCTGCTGGAGGAAACGGGCCTGGATCAGAAGGAGGTCACCTCCGTCCAGATCGGCTACGTCCTGGCGCCCCGGATCAACGCTGCCGGGCGCATGGGGGAGGCAGACCGGGCCGCGGAGCTGATGCTCTGCGAAGATCCCGCCCAGGCCCGGGAGCTGGCCCGGGAGCTGTGCCAGCTGAATCGCCAGCGCCAGGCCGTGGAGCAGGAGATCTATGCCCAGGCCATTGCCATGATCGGGCAGATGCCGCCGGAGGAGAAGCACGCCCTGGTCCTGGCCGACCATGAGTGGCACCAGGGCGTGGTGGGCATCGTGGCCTCCCGCCTCAGTGAGAAATACGCCTGCCCCAGCTTCATGATCCATATTTCCGGCCACACGGGAAAGGGCTCCTGCCGCAGCTGGGGCGGCTTTAACCTCTTTGCCGCTCTTGAGGAGTGCAGCGACCTGCTTTTGGGCTTCGGCGGCCACGAGCTGGCCGCGGGCTTTACCATTGAAGAAGAAAATATCCCCGCCTTTCGTCAGCGGATGAACCAATGCGTCCTGCGGTTTTTAAACGGCCGTCCGGTGGTCTCGGCCCTGGATGTGGATGTGGTGCTGCGCCGGCCGGAGGTGGTGACTCTGTGGGAGGTGGAGCAGCTGCGCCGGCTGGAGCCATACGGCAGCGGCAATAGCCGCCCTCTGTTCTGCCTGCTGGGCGTCACACTGGACCGGATCCAGGGCGTGGGGCAGAACCGCCACCTGAAGCTGCGCTTTTCCAAGGGCTCTGTGCAGCTGGAGGGCATTTTCTTTTCCGTCACCACCCAGCAGTGCCCCTGCCAGGCAGGGGAGCGGGTGGACGTGGCGTTTTATCTGCAGATCAATGAATTCCGCGGCAGCCGCACGGTGCAGCTGCAGGTGGTAGACCTGCGCCCGTCCCTGCAGAGCTCCACCCGGGAGGAGGAGTCCCTGCAGCTCCTGCGCCGCCTGGAGGCGGGGGAGGAGCTCACGGCGAAGGAAGCGCTGCGCATTCTGCCTTCCCGGCAGCAGTGCGCGGCCGCCTGGCGCTGCCTGCGCCAGCAGGTAGACCCGGCGGGGGCGCAGCGGCACTATCTGCCCTTCCTGCGGCAGCTCTCCGCCGCCATTCCCGGCACGGATCCCTTCCTGCGGGCCTGCTTTTGCCTGGAGCTGTTCAGCGAGCGGGGCCTGCTGAGCCGGGAGATTTATGAGGAGGACATCCGCCTGCGGCTGTGCGTCGTAGACGGCAAGGTGGACCTGGAGCAGTCGCCCTACTGGGCGGCCCTGCAGGGATATATCAAAGGAAAGTGAGGCGAACCGCCGTGAATGTACAGGAAAAATACCAGCGCCTGGAGGACACCGTCCGCCAGTATAACCCCGGAGCCAATTTTGACCTGATCCACTCGGCCTTCGTCTATGCCGAGGCGCATCATCGCGGCCAGAACCGCAAGGACGGCTCCCCCTTTATCACCCATCCCCTGGCGGTGGCGCAGATCGTGGCGGAGGAGCTGCATCTGGATTCCGAGTCCATTGCCGCCGCCCTGCTCCACGACACCATTGAGGATACCGACGCCACCCATGAGGATATCGCCCGTACCTTTTCCCCCACCATCGCCGATATTGTGGAGGGGGTCAGCAAGCTGACCAGAGTGCGGGCCGCCTCCAAGGCCGAGGAGCAGATGGAGAATCTGCGCAAGATGCTCCTGGCCATGAGCAAGGACATCCGGGTCATCCTCATCAAGATGGCCGACCGGCTCCACAACATGCGCACCATGGAGTATCAGACCCCGGAGAAGCAAAAGCAGAAATCCCTGGAGACCATGGAGATCTATGCCCCCATCGCCCACCGCCTGGGCATGCAGAAGATGAAGTGGGAGCTGGAGGATCTGAGCCTGAAGTACCTGGACCCCATCGGCTACCAGGAGATCATCGAGGCCCTGGACGAAAAGGCCTCGGAGTATGACGGCTTCATGGCCTCTATCCATGACCAGATCACCAAGCGCCTGCAGCAGGCGGGCATCCGGGGTACCGTCTCCGGCCGCATGAAGCACCCCTACAGCATCTACCGCAAGATGTATACCCAGAATAAATCTCTGGACGATGTGTTCGACCTGTTTGCCTTCCGGGTCATCGTGAACACCGTGTCCGAGTGCTATAACGTCCTGGGCATTATCCACGATCTGTATAAGCCGGTCCTGGGCCGGTTCAAGGACTATATCGGTACCCCCAAGCCCAATATGTACCAGTCCCTCCACACCACCGTGGTGGGGGATAACGGCATCCCCTTCGAGGTGCAGATCCGCACCCAGCAGATGCACGAGATCGCCGAATACGGTATCGCCGCCCACTGGAAGTATAAGCAGAACGGCCAGGGCGCCGGGGACGAGCATGACTACGAGTGGGTGCGCCGCCTGCTGGAAAATCAGGACGGCGCCGACGCCGAGGATTTCATCCACTCTCTCAAGGTGGATATGTTCGCCGACGAGGTGTTCGTGTTCACTCCCCAGGGGGATGTCATCAATCTTCCCGCCGGGGCTACCCCCATCGACTTTGCCTACAGCATCCATTCCGCCATAGGCAACCATATGGTGGCTGTCAAGGTCAACGGCCATATCGCCCAGTTCGATTCCAAGCTGAAAAACGGCGACATCGTGGAGATCGTTACCTCCAAGTCCGCCCACGGCCCCAGCCGGGACTGGATGAAGATCGCCCGCTCCAGCGAGGCCCGCAGCAAGATCCGCCAGTGGTTCAAGCGGGAGTGCCGGGATGAGAACATCGTCCGGGGCCGCTCCTCCTTTGAAACGGAGCTCAAGCGCACCGGCGTGAGCCTGAAGGAGCTGACGGCGGAGGACAATCTGCCCAATATCCTCAAGCGCCTGGCCTATAAGAGCCTGGACGATATGTATGCCGCCATCGGCTACGGCGGCGTCACGTCGCTGAAGCTCATCGGCCGCCTGCGGGAGGACATCCAGCGTATTCTGAAAATGCACCAGGAGGAGCGGGCCGCCGAGGTACCCATCAAGGACGAGCCGGATAAGACCCGCCCCGCCGTGCCCAAGCGCACCAAGAGCGAGCAGGGCATCGTGGTGGAGGGGCTGAGCAACTGCCTGGTAAAGTTTGCCAAGTGCTGCACCCCCGTCCCCGGGGACGATATCGTGGGCTTCATCACCCGGGGCTATGGTGTGTCCGT
Source organism: uncultured Oscillibacter sp. (assembly GCA_945868085.1). Classification (GTDB taxonomy): domain Bacteria; phylum Bacillota; class Clostridia; order Oscillospirales; family Oscillospiraceae; genus Vescimonas. Next base: position 22,225 of record CAMBKF010000028.1, on the reverse strand, counting down.
CCACCGGGCGGACTGCCCCAATGCCGATCCCGCCCGAAGAAAGCCCGAGGAGGAGGGCCGCTGGATCAAGGTCTCCTGGGACACGAATACCCGGGAGGATTACTGTACCACCCTGGAGGTGGTGGCCAAGGACCGGCTGAACCTCATCATGGATATTTCCACGGTCCTCTCCTCCACCAAGACCCGGGTCACCAATATGACCGCCCGCACCACCAGTGACGGCTTTGCCCTCATCACCATCGAGGTGGGGGTGTCCGACAGTGTGCAGCTGTCCACCGTGCGCCGCCGCCTGGAGCAGGTGTCCGGCGTTATGCGCGTCACCCGCCCGGCGGGAAAATAATCGGAGAAAAATCCTGCGGAATTATCTGCCATCAGACCTGTCATTGCGAACCGGTGACCGATGTCACCGGTGTGGCAATCCGTAATACCCTTGCACTGTTCCCCTTGTAACCCTCCGTAGGGGCCGGCGTCCCCGACGTCCCGTTTTACTGCACCTCTTGTCACCCGTAGGGCGGGGTGCCCTCACCCCGCCGCCCGCACTGTCAACCTATCCGTAGGGGCGGGGCTCTGCCCCGCCCGCCGATTACGCGCCGCATTTCCTTGCGGCCTGCCTTTGCGAACCGGTGACCGACGTCACCGGTGTGGCGATCCGTAATACCCTTGCACCGTTCCCCTTGTAACCCTCCGTAGGGGCCGGCGTCCCCGACGGCCCGCTTTACTGCACCTCTTGTCACCTGTAGGGCAAGCCTGCCTCACAAAAAAACCTGTAGGGCGGGACCCATGTGTCCCGCCGCCTATTGCACCAAATTTTCACAAAAAAATCCAAAGGAGAAAATCACTATGCGTGCTGTATTGACCCGCGTGAAAAGCGCCTCCGTCACCGTGGACGGAAAAGTCATCGGAAAGATCGGCCCGGGCTTTCTCATCCTCCTGGGCGTCACCCACGAGGATACCGAGGCCCAGGCCGTGAAGCTGGCGGACAAGCTCATGGGCCTGCGCATTTTTGAGGATGAAAACGAGAAAATGAACCGCAGCCTGGCCGACGTAGGCGGCCAGGTGCTGGTGGTGTCCCAGTTCACCCTGTACGGCAACTGCAAAAAGGGCCGCCGCCCGGAATTCCTGGCCGCCGCCCGGCCGGAGATCGCCGTGCCCCTCTATGAAAAGTTCATCGCCCTCTGCCGGGACAAGGGCTTCCATGTGGAGACCGGCGAGTTCGGCGCCTCCATGGAGGTGGAGTCCGTCAACGACGGCCCCGTGACCCTCATCGTGGACACCGACCAGCTGTAAGGAGGAACACTATGAAAATTGATTCCCTGACCGTTGGCCCTATCGGCACCAACTGCTATATTCTCCAGGATGAGCAGGCGAAGCTCTGCGCCGTCATCGACCCCGGTGACGAGCCGGAGCGGGTGATCCGGGCGGTGGAGCAGACCGGCTGCACCCCCACTATGATCCTGCTGACCCACGGCCATTTTGACCACTATACCGGCGTAGCCGGTCTGCTGGGAAAGTGGCCGGAGCTGCCGGTTTACATCCACGAAAAGGATGTCACCGACCGGGTTTCCTCCGGCGGCTTTGACCTGCTGTTTCCCCGGCTTACGGAGAAGAACCAGCGGTATTATAAGGAGGGGGACTGCCTGACCCTGGGCGGCCTGACCATCCGGGTGCTGGAGACGCCGGGCCACTCCCGGGGCTCCGTGTGCCTGGTGGTGGGGGATGTGATCTTCTCCGGCGACACGCTGTTTTACGGCAGCTGCGGCCGCACGGACTTTGCCGGCGGCAGCTATGAGGACATTCTGCGCTCGCTCAAGCGCCTGGCGGAGCTGCCCGGGCAGTACAAAGTCTATCCCGGCCACGACCGGCCCACCGACCTGGACTTTGAGCGGCGGATGAATCCGTACATGAAACAGGGGCTGAGAGGATGAAACTGATTTTTAAGGGCCACGATGCCCGGTACGCCGTGGAGCAGAGCTTGCTTGCCTTTTTCCCCCAGGAGCGCCCGGTGTATGACCCGGCAGCCCGGGAGGAGAATTGGGCCACTGTTTCTCTGTCCGGCGGCAGCAAATATACTACATCCGTAACACAGATATGCTATAACGGAACCAGAGGAAAGGGCATAGCCCGTGTTATCATCGACCCCAAGGCGGACGAGTATGAAAAAGAGCGGCTGCGCCAGCGGGCGGTGAAGCTGAGCTTTTTCAAGGCGGCCCAAAAGGTCACGGGGGTGACCCCCACCTGGGGCGCCCTCACGGGCATCCGCCCGGCCAAGCTGGCGGCGGGCTACCTGGAAAAGGGGATGACGGCCCGGCAGGTGGATCATCTGCTGCGGGACACCTATTCCGTTTCCGAGACCCGGCGGGAGCTGTGCATCGAGGCGGCCCAGGCGGGGCTGAAGGCCAAGGCGGACTTAAAGCCCGAGGACATCTCCCTCTACATCGGCATCCCTTTCTGTCCCACCCGGTGCGCCTACTGCAGCTTCGTGTCCCAGGCGGTGGAAAAGAGCTTCGCGCTTATGGAGCCGTATCTGGAGGTGCTGCTGGGGGAGATCACCCAGGCGGCACAGATGGTAAAGGATCTGGGGCTGAACGTAAAGAGCTTTTACATGGGCGGCGGCACGCCCACCACTCTCTCCGCCGGGCAGATGGACAGGCTCCTGACCCATCTGAATCAGAGCTTTGACCTGTCCCGCTGCGCAGAATACTGCATCGAGGCCGGGCGGCCGGACACCATTGACCGGGAAAAGCTCCAGGTGCTTTTAGACCACGGCTGCGACCGCATCAGCGTGAATCCCCAGTCTCTGGAGGACAGCGTGCTCCAGGCCATCGGCCGGCGGCACACGGCGGCGGACATTGAGGAGACTATGGCCCTGGCTATGTCCATGGGCTTTCGGCATGTGAACATGGACCTCATCGCGGGCCTGCCCGCAGATACCCCCGAGGGCTTCCGGCGGACCCTGGATAAGTGCCTGTCCTTCGGGGCGGACAACATCACCGTACACACCCTGGCCTTGAAAAAGGGCAGCCGCATCCTGCTGGAGGGGCAGAAGATCCCCACGGCGGAGGAGGTAGGGCAGATGCTGGACTACTCCATCTCCGCCCTGCGGGGGGCCAACTTCCACCCCTACTACCTCTACCGGCAGAAGTACATGTCCGGCAGCTTTGAAAACATCGGCTGGTGCATAAGCGGCGCGGAGGGACTGTATAATATCTACATCATGGAGGAGCTGCACAGCATCCTCTCCCTGGGCGCCGGAGGCTCCACCAAGATGGTGGACCCGGCGGCGGGGCGCATTGAGCGGGTGTTCCATGCCAAGTATCCCAATGAGTACATTACCCGCCCGGAGAAGATCCAAAAGAATCTGGAGGAATTCGCCGCCTTTTACCGCTCGATGAAAAAATGATCCGCAAGGGCCGGGAGGAGGGATGGCTTTGCCCCAGCGAAAGCAAAACTTTATGGAGGGCGCTGCCGTCCTGACACTGGCGGTGGCCGTGACCAAGGTCATCGGCGCCGTGTATAAGATCCCCCTGGGAAACCTGCTGGATAAGGACGGCATGGCCCATTTCTATGTGGCCTACAACATATACAGCCTCCTGCTCATTGTATCCACGGCGGGGCTGCCCCTGGCCCTTTCCCGCCTGGTGTCCCGGGCGGAGGCCATGGGCCGGGTGAACCAGAGAAAGCGCATCTTCCGGGTGACGGCGGGTGTGTTTTTCCTGCTGGGGGTGGCGTGCTGCGGCGTGATGCTGCTGTTTGCGGAGCCCCTGGCGGAGCTGCTGAACGACGGCCAGGCGGCCCCGGCCATCCGGGTGCTGGCCCCGGCGGTGCTCTGCGTGTGTATGCTCTCGGCCATCCGGGGCTACACTCAGGGTCGGGGGGATATGCGCCCCACGGCGGTGAGCCAGATCATTGAGTCCACTGGCAAGCTGCTGGTGGGCCTGACGGCGGCCTGGCTGCTGACCCGGCAGGCGGCGGCGCCCAATGTGTGCGCCGCTGGGGCCATCTCCGGCGTCACCGCCGGGGCGGCGGTGAGTCTGCTGGTACTGGCGGCATGGCTGCTGCGCTCCCACCGGGGGCAAAAGGGCACGGACATCCCGGACAGCCGCCGGGAGATCCTGCGCCAGGTGCTGGGGATCGGCATCCCGGTGACCCTGGGCTCCGTGGGTATGAGCCTTATTACCCTGCTGGATCAGGCTTTGGTATTGGGGACGCTGCAAAGCTCCCTGGGCCTGTCGGAATCCGCCGCCGCGTCCCTCTACGGGGAATACACCTTCGGCATGACGTTGTTTGCCTTGCCGGCCTCCTTTATGTACCCCCTGAGCATCAGCCTGGTGCCGTCTATCAGCGCGGCTATGGCCGCAGGCCGGGGGGAAACGGCGGCCAGGAATGCCGCTTCCGCCCTGAAGCTGGCCATGGTGCTGGCGCTGCCGGTGGGGGTGGGCATGTCGGTGCTGGCGGGGCCTATCCTCCACCTGCTGTACCCGGCGGTGCCGGAGACGGCGGAGGCGGCGGCCTATCACCTGCGCATATTGGGCCTGGCGTCGGTGTTCGTGTGCCTGATGATCGCCACGGCGGGGATATTGCAGGCCTACGGCAAGGAGCGCATCCCGGTGGTGACGCTGCTGGTAGGCGGGGGCGTGAAGATCGCCGCCAACTACCTGCTGGTGACGGACCCGGCCATCTCCATCCACGGCGCGCCTATTGGGACGCTGCTGTGCTACGCGGTCATCGCGGGACTGAACCTGGCGGCCATTGCCGGGACGGTGCCCGGGCGGCTGCGCCTGGGCGGGGCGGCGGGAAAGCTGCTGGTATCCACCGCTGCCATGGCGGCCACTGCCTGGTGCGGGTACGGCTTCCTGTCCCGGCACATGGGGGCGGGGGCGGCTACGCTGCTGGCTATTCTGGCGGCGGCGGTGGTATACATCGTGCTGGTGCTGGCGCTGGAGGTGCTGCGCCGGGAGGAGATTTTGCAGCTGCCAAAGGGCGAAAAACTGGCAAAATTTCTATATAGGTCATGAAAAATACGAATTCCTATTGCAATAAAGGGGAAACTATGGTAAATTTTACGAGGAAGCCGCGCTATGGCTACGAGGATCTGCTGGAGATCATCCGGCTGCTCCGCTCCCCGGAGGGCTGTCCCTGGGACAAGGTGCAGACCCATGCGTCCATCCGCCGGGGCCTGCTGGAGGAGGCGTATGAGGCCGCCGAGGCCATCGACCTGGACGACGCCGGGCTGCTGCAGGAGGAGCTGGGCGACGTGATGATGCAGGTGGTGTTCCACGCGGACATCGAAAAGGACCGGGGCCGGTTCACCATGGACGACGTGGTGGACGGGGTGGTGAAAAAGCTCCTGTACCGCCACCCCCATGTGTTTGGCAGCGCCCACGAGGACAGCCCCGAATCCGTGCTGGTAAGCTGGGATCAGCTGAAACGGGCGGAAAAGGGACAGAAGACCACGGGCGAGGCCATGGAGGCCGTGGCCCGGAGCCTGCCGGGGCTATGGCGGGCGGAAAAGCTGCAGAAAAAGGCGGCGGACGCGGGCTTTGATTGGCCGGACATCTCCGGAGCGCTGTTAAAGCTGGAGGAGGAAGTCCGGGAGCTGCGCCAGGCCGTGGAAACGGGCCGGGGCGTGGAGGACGAGCTGGGCGACGTGCTGTTTGCCGCCGTGAAGGTGGGCCGATTCGCCGGGATCGACCCGGAGGAGGCTGTGGCCGGCACCTGCGAAAAATTTATTCACCGGTTCCGGGCCGTGGAAGACGGCGCCAGGCAGCAGGGACGGGCCATGGAGGACATGTCCCTGGAGGAAATGACCCAGCTGTGGGACCGGGCAAAATGATTCTGAAACGAGGATTCGTTTGGAATATAGCATGATCACAAAGGATAAAAATATGGGAGGAATTCAACATGAACAAAACTGAACTGATCGCTGCCGTTGCAGAGAAGAGCGGCCTGTCCAAGAAGGACAGCGAGGCTGCCGTTGCCGCTACCATCGCCGCCATCACCGAGGCCCTGAAGGCCGAGGACAAGGTGCAGATCGTGGGCTTTGGCTCCTTCGAGGTGAAGAAGAAGGCCGCACACATGGGCCGCAATCCCCGCACCGGCGAGACCATGGAGATCGCTGCCAGCAAGAACCCCACTTTCAAGGCCGGCAAGGCTCTGAAGGACGCTGTGGCGGAGTAATTTCTGCATAGATCCCCGGTGCCGGTGCCTTTGCACCGGCACCGCTTTTTTCGGAGGAGAAACATATGCGACTGGATAAATATCTGAAGGTATCCCGGCTCATCAAGCGCCGCACCGTGGCCAACGAGGCCTGCGACAACGAGCGGGTGTCGGTGAACGGACGGGCGCAGCGGGCCAGCTACGACGTGAAGGTGGGCGACCGCATCTGCATCCGGCTGGGACAGCGGGAGCTGCAGGTGGAGGTGCTCAGCGTGCAGGAAAACGCCGGCAAGGCCGATGCTGCCGCCATGTACCGGGAGATCTCGCCGGACAAACCGTCATAATGGAGAGGGACTTTCCATACACTGAGAAAAACGGTGTATGGGAGGTCTGTTTTTTATGGCATATGAACTCAAGCAGGCGGCGGAGCTGAGCCAGCGTATCGAGCTGACGGGGCGGGAACGCCTGACGGTTACCGGCGTGGAGGACGTGGAGCGGTTTGACGAGCTGAGCGTGGTGATGCACACCGTGGCGGGGGTGCTGGTGGTGAGCGGGGAGGACCTGCACATCGGAAAGCTGTCCCTGGACGGCGGGGAGCTGCTGGTGGAGGGCCACATTGACGGGCTGAACTTTGAGGATGCGCCGGTGCGCAAGGGCTCCTTCTTCTCGCGGCTGCTGGGGTAACGGATGGAGCTTTATATCCGGCTGCAGGTGCAGACCATCGCGGCGGCCTTTGCCATGGGGTGCGCGGCGGCACTGCTGTACGACCTGCTGCGCACCCTGCGCCTGGCCCGGCGGCGGCGGACGGTGACGCATCTGACGGATCTGGTGTATGTGCTGGCGGTGGGATGGGCGTTTCTGCGGTTCGCACTGGCCATCGGACAGGGGGAGCTGCGGCTGTATGTGCTGCCCTGTGCCGCCCTGGGGGCTATCTTCTCCTGGCGGGTGCTGGCGCCGGTTTTCCGGCCCATCTGGCGGTTTTGGCTGGGCGCCGCGGCGCAGACGGGGCGGTTTTTATGGCAGCCGGTGCGGATGCTCCTGCATTTTTGCAAAAAAGTATGGAATTCGGCGAAAAAAGCCATTGCCTTTTTCAAAAAATTCTGTAAAATGAAACTATACCGAAAAAAAGGCGCGCTGCCGCAGGACGAGGAGGGAGAAGCTTGAAGCAGGCGAAAAGAAAAAAACGCAGAACACCCATCACCCTGTTGGTGCTGCTGGTGCTGCTGGCGGTGGTATCCGTGGAGCTGATCCGGGTGTACGGCCAGCTGGACAGCGCCAAGTCGGAGCGGGAGACCATGACCCAGGAGCTGGAGCAGCAGAAAAAGGAGAACAGCGCCCTGGAGTCCGACCTGGGTAAGGCGAACGACAAGGAGTTCATCAAGGGCCTGGCCAAGGACCAGCTGGGTCTGGCCGAGGACGGCGAGCGGATCTTCTATGATGTCAACCATTAAGGCACATTTTGCGTAAAGGAGAAGATACACACATTTATGGAGTTGGCGGTTGGGAACATCGTCACCGGAAAGGTGACCACCATCACAAAGTTCGGCGCATTTATTGCTCTGCCGGGAGGGAGATCCGGGCTGGTACACATTTCGGAGGTAGCGCCTACCTTCGTCAATGACGTACACGATTTCCTGGCGGAGGGTCAGGAGGTCTCCGTGAAGATCCTGGCCATCACCCCGGAGGGAAAGATCAATCTATCCGTGAAGCAGGCCCTGCCTAAGCCGGAGCGGCCGGAACGGCCGCCGCGTCGGGAATCGGTGCCGCGCCGGACAGCACAGCCTGTCCCTGCCCCCGCCGAACCGGCGGAGCAGACCTTTGAGGATAAGCTCAAGCAGTTTATGTCCGTGTCGGACAGCAAGCAGTCCGAGCTCAACCGCTATATGGCCGGCAAACGCGGCGGAAGCCGCCGCCGGAAGTAAATCGGAAAACAGGCTCCCCGCGCCCATAGGGCGCGGGGAGCTTTTTTGCGCGGATTAACCGAGGAGGAGAGGGACGGATTGCCGCACCAGTGACATCGGTCACTGGCTCACAATGACATATTACAAGAAGAACGACGCAAACAAGATTCGGGGACGTCGGCCCCTACGAAAACACAAGGAGTACATGCAAATGGGCGGACAGAGGTGTCTGCCCCTACAGGCGTGCGGGCTGTCCAGCCATGGGCGGCTGTATTCCTTTTTATAGAAAAAGCAAAAGCCGCCTGCAGGCGGCTTTTACTAAGGAGAGAAAACGGCCTATGCCGTCAGTGTTCCTTCCGGGGCTCCGGGGAGCCGGACCCGTGGGAACGGAAGAGAGGGACCAGCAGCGCGGCGGCTGCTGCGAAGATAACGGCGGGAAGGATCCAGCTCAGACCCAGGTCGTACAGGGGCAGGGCCTCCAGGAAGGTGAGCTTGCTCCCATAGAGGTGGATCGTACACAGGACGCTGGTGAGCAGGGCACCCAGGGCGGCGGCCCGGCTGACGAAGTCGGAGACCTTGGGCATCAGCAGGGAAATGAGAATAAGCACCAGGGCGGGGGGATATACCACATCCAGCACCGGGGCGGCGATGGAGACGATGCGGTCCAGGCCCAGGTTGGACACCACAGCGCTGAAGACGCAGATAATGGCCGCAAACACCTTATAACTCACTTTACCCCGGCACAGCTCGGCGAAATACGCGGCGGCGGAGCTGGTGAGGGCGATGGCGGTAGTGACGCAGGCCAGGCCCACGACGATGCCGAAGATGACCATGCCGCCCTTGCCCATAAGGGCCTCCACAATGGCCATGATAAGCTCGGCGCGGCCCACGGCGCCGGTGTACTGGCTGGAAACGGTGGCGCCCAGGTAGGCAAGGCCCATATACACGGCCAGCAGCAGCACGCCTGCCAGCGCTGCGCCGCCGCCCACGATGCGGAGCTTGGACTTGCCGGAGGTATAGCCCTTATCGGTGACGCTCTGCAGCACGATGATGCCAAAGGGCAGGGCGGCCAGGGCATCCATGGTCTGGTAGCCGGACTTGATGCCGGTGACGGCGACATTATCGATCTGCGGGGCGGCGGTGATGTCGCCCAGAGGGCTGAAGATGCCCTTGAGAATAATGGCAAACAGGCCCACCAGCAGCAGCGGCGTGAGGATCTTGCCCACGATGTCCACCACGGCGGACTCACGGATGCACAGAGCCAGGATCACCGCGAAGAACAAAATGGAGAACAGCACCGGGGACACGCCAGGCAAATTGGGGGCGATGGCCATTTCGAAGGTGCTGGCGGAGGTGCGAGGGATGGCCACCATGGGACCGATGCACAGAATGATGGCGCACATCAGAATTTCAGCAGGCACCCGGCCCATCCGATGCAACACCGCTTCGCTGCTGCCTACCCGCAGCAGGGCGAACATGCCCAGCATGGCCAGGCCGATGTCGGCCAGGAAGTAGGCGGAAAAGCCCGCCAGCCACTGCTGGCCGGACTCCATGCCCAGATAGGGCGGGAAAATCACATTGCCCGCGCCGAAAAACATGGAAAACAGCGCAAAGCCCACCACGATCACATCGCGGAAAGAGCCGCCTTTCTTTTGTATACTCATTACAGAACTCCTCAAATCCTCAATATTCCGATCTATCCACCCTGCCAGGTCATGCAAGGCGTAAATAAAGGGTATCATTTTTTTCATGGCAAGGGAAATGAATGTTTTCTATGGGGCCATGAAGGAAATTGAATGCGCAAAAATTACTTTACAAAACGGCAGGAAAAGTTGGCAGATTGTTAACAAAGACAGGATTGAAATGGCCATGAAATTGTGATACATTGAAAAATAATTTGAGGATTTTTGTGAAAAATATACACAGGGACTTCTGTGCCTATGGATGTGAAAGGGAGGCAACTATGAACGACAAGAAGCTGCGGGCGCTGCTGACGGCGGTGCAGTGCGGCAGCTTTGGCAAGGCGACGGCGCAGCTGGGCTACACCCAGTCGGCCATGACGCACATGGTGAACCGGCTGGAGGCCGAGCTGGGCTGCACCCTGCTGGTGCGCGGCAGCCACGGCGTGCGGCTGTCGGAGGAGGGGGAGAAGCTGCTGCCCTACATGCAGGCGGTGATCGACGCGGGGGAGGCTCTGCGCCGGGAGGCGGCGGCCCAGGGCAAGCTCCACGAGAACACCCTGCGTATTGGTTGCTTTGCCAGCATTGCCCGGGCCCGGCTGCCGGAGCTGCTGCGCAAGTTTCGCAGGATCCATCCGGAGATCAAGGTGGATGTGCTGGTGCGGGGCTACGAATTGGCGGCAGAGCTGGAGGAGGAGAATATCCAGCTGGCCCTGGTGGACGAGGCCTGCGGCAAGGGCTTTTACTGGACGCCCCTGACGGATGCGCCCCTGGTGGCAGTGGTGCCGCCGGACTTTGATTGGGAGGAGGAGACTATCTCCCTGGAGCGGTTGGTGCAGGAGCCGTTTCTCTCCTGCCCGGAACAATATGTGGAGCGGCTGCTGCCCCAGGACGCGGCAAGGGTGGAGGTGACTGCCTCCGACGATGCGGCCATCCTGTCCATGGTGGCCGGCGGCCTGGGCGTGTCGGTGCTGTCCGCCTTTTCCCTGGCGGGCTATGAGGGCCAGGTGCGGGTGATCCCGCTGACGCAGCCGGTGTCCCGGCGACTGGGCGTGGCGGTGAAGGCACCCCCGGCGGCCAACACGGCGGCAAGATATTTCCTGTCGTTTTTGAAGCGGCAGTATGCGGGAACGTGAGGAAAAGCCTCCCATTCATCGATTGATGAATGGGAGGCTTTTTGCTGAGGAAGGGTGAAGGGGATACGGATTGCCACACCAGTGACGTCGGTCACTGGCTCGCAATGACATATTGCAAGGAGTGTGGTGTGCGGCGGGACACATGGGTCCCGCCCTACAGAGGAATTTTTTGCGGGGCGGGAGGCGTGCGTCCTGCCGGGAGAGTGTGGCGCAAGGCAGGCGGCGGGGTGAGGGCACCCCACCCTACGGGGAGCATGGGGGCGGGCGAAAGCCCGGCGCGGGTCGTCCGGGAGGCCGGCCCCTACGGATGCGTTGGTTTCGCGCGATATATTATGGATTGCCGCACCAGTGTGCGCGCTGGTGCGTAATGACAGAGCTTCCTGCAAAAGATGCGGCGTGAATTATGTAGGCGCTGAAAAAAGCACCCCGGGTGGGGTGCTTTTTGTGGGTCAGCTCAACTTTTCGGTGGAATCCGGATCCAGGTGGATGGCGCCATAGAGATTCTTGGCGCTGCAGCCGGCACGGCCGCCGCCGGCGCAGGCACAGGCACAGGCGCAGGCACAGCTGCTGGCACAGGCGCAGTGGCTGCCGCCGCCGAAGCCGCCGCCGCCAAATCCACCGCCACGGCTGCCGCCGCCGAAGCCGCCGCCCCGATGGTTATTATTGCGGGGAGGCTGGGGTCGGCGCTTGGTGCCCACGCTGCCGGGCCGGGGACGGCCGTCCGGGCCCCGGGGATACCAAAGACCGTTGACAAAGATATACCGGGTGCCGAAGCCGCCGCTGTAGCGGGAGACGCTGGTGAGAACAGACACGATGACAAACAGCACCACAAGCAGGACGATGATACCGATGACGGCGCTGAAAAAGTCACCGACGGTGTTGTTATAATCATAGGAATCATCGTAGTCATGGCCCGGGAGATTATCGGCACTGCGCGATTCGTCTAGAGTGGTGGGCCAGTCGGCATAGGTCACGGTCAGGGGAAGCTTATCGCCATAGCCCATGTTGCTGGCGGTGAGAATATGCTCGCCATTCTGGGTATCGCCCTCGCTGGCGATGCCGGTGACGCCGGCGGGATCGTGCCAGGTGAGGGTCATCTCGTCGATGCGGATGTTATCGAACCAGCCGGGGGTGTAGTAATAGGCCACCTCGCCGTTATTGAGGGTGTACATGTATTCCTGGACCCAGGAGAAGGAGAACTCAAACTCCTGGCCGGCCTTGTAGCTTTGGGTGAAATCCACATAGGCGTAGCTGTTGTCATTCTGAATGTCGGCGATGTTATCGGACATTGCCTTCATGTCCCGGATGGAGCCGTTGGGGATGCCGATCTTTACGCCGCCCTGCTGACTATTGGTGGCAGGGAGGTCCTCCAGCGCCTTCCAGCGGAAGGACAGGCGGATGGCCAGGCTGCCGTCGTCTACATCCGGGGTGACATCCACCTGATAGCTGAGGATGCGGTCATAGTCCTGGGCGAAGGCCGTCTGCACGGTCAGCGGCAGCAGGGCCGTGAGAAGCAGGACGCTGATGAAAAGGGAGAGCAGCTTCTTTTTCATGCCTCCGCCTCCTTTCGGTTGCCGGTTTGCAGCTGGCAGACGTGCTCCATCTTGGCACTCTCCGCGCGGATGGCCGCGCACTGGGGGTTCGTCCAAATGGTTTCCCAGGGGTCGGTGAGGACATTGCCCAGGGTCACGCCGCCCAGCCAGCTCTGACAGGGCACCACGGTGCCGTCCGGCGTGACGGCCATATTGCTCAGGCAGGCCCCGCAGGAGGGGATCAGCTGCAGGCCCAGGGAGCGGAGCGTCTCCTCCGGCAGCCAGCCGGGACTGGTGAAGTCCAGCTCCATGCCCAGGCTGTGGGCGGTCTCCACGGCGGTGCGGAGGATGTCCGTCAGCTCCGCCTGGGAAAGGCGGGTGGCGACGCTGCCCTCCGTAATGGCACCGCCGGAGGGGATAAGGCCCGAACAGGTGGCATAGCGCACGCCCAGGGAGGCGGCAAAGCGGAGGGTATCGGCATAGTCCCGGTTCACGCTGCAAAGGGGCGTGTTGATGGACACGATGAGCCCCGCGTCCACGGCATTCTTGATGCCGGCGACGGTATCGCCGAAGCCGTCCACCCCCACCAGGGCGTTATGGACGGCAGCCTTGTCGCTGTAAAGGGTCACCTGGACGCTGTCCAGACTTGCCTCGTACAGGGCCTTGCACAGGTCCGCCGTCAGGCGGCGGCCATTGGTATTGAGACGGGTGACAAACCACTGGGCGGCGTCCACCAGCTCCACCAGGTCGCCCCGCAGAGTGGGCTCGCCGCCGGTGAAGGTCACCTGGGGGATGTTGGCCGCCTGGAGGCGTTTCAATATCTCTTTCCACTGGGCGGTGTCCAGCTCCTTCACCTCACCCATGGGCTGGCCCGCGGCGTAGCAGTGCAGACACTTCTGGTTGCAGTGCCACAGGCCGTCCCGGGTCATGGCGCTGACCATCAGGTCCATGCGGTGGGGGGCGGACATCTTATCCGCGTACTCGCCCAGAGACAGGGGGGCTACCTCTACCTCCGGCTCCTGGCCCCGGGCAATGGCCACCAGGGAGCGCAGAAGCGTGCCCATATCCTCCCGGAGGATTTCGGTTTTTACGAAGGGATAGACCTTTTTTTTCGCACCGCGGACGGCCTGCTCCAGCATGGACTCCCAGTCGTCGGCGCTGATATCCAGGCCGGCATAGGGCTCCATGCAGTACATAAACTCCGACAGGAGCACCGCCCAGGAGAAATTCAGCGGCACCAGCTGAGCGCCGTTGAGCAGCAGCAGATACGGATCCTCCGGGGACTGGGTGTGGGGCGGGATCATGTGGATGCGCACCACGCCGGGGCCCGTGGGATCCAGGGTAATATGACGCACGCAGGAGAGATTCTTGCGGCGATAGCTGTTTTCACGAAGCGACAAATGGCTCATGGAAAACCTCCTCTCGATTGCTTGCCTACAGTATAGCAATCCGGGGACAAAATAGCAAGAAAAAAAGGAGCCGCCCCCATGTGAGAGGCGGCCCAAGCGGGTGGGATATTGGAAAGCTTCCGTCTATTATAATAGTCCGGGCCGCGGGCTTTGTAAATAGGAGGTTTTGGCGAAAAAGCGGAGCCTTTGTCGAAAGAGAGAAGAAGATTACAAATTTGTGAACTTTTCACAAAAACAAACTTATGGCTTTTCAAATTCGCAACAATGTGCTATAATCCCTACAAGGATGAGGGGAACGACCTCCCCGACCCTGTTTGGTACAGACACAAGCGAAAGGAGCCAAAAACTATGAAGTTCACATTTACCTGCAAGAAAGTGCCCCTGAATGATTCCGTGAAAGACTACGCCGAGAAGAAGATCAGCAAGCTGGATCGGTACTTCCCGGAGGAAGCCGAGGCATTTGTGACCTTCGCCGTGGAGAAAAAGAACCGCTGCGTGGTGGAGCTGACCATTCGCAGCCAGAACGGGACCCTGTTCCGCGCCCAGGAGGAGGATCGGGACGGCGATATGCGCAGCGCTATTGACGAGGCTGTGAGCTTCATCGACCGGCGCATCCGCAAGAACAAGACCCGCCTGGCCAAGAATCTGCGGGCCGAGGCCTTGGTGCCGGAGGTGCCGGCGGAGTTCGACGTGGCAGAGGAGGCGGCCTACGACCTGGTGCGCACCAAGCGCTTCACCGTGAAGCCTATGAGCACCGAGGAGGCTATTCTGCAGATGAATCTGCTGGACCACAGCTTCTATGTGTTCCGCAACGTGGAGACGGAGACCATCAGCGTGGTATATCGCCGCAACAACGGCGGCTACGGTCTCATCGAGACGGAGTGAGGGACTAAATAATTCAAAACCGGGGCATATGCCCCGGTTTTTTTGTTTGGGGTGACAGCCTCCTATTACGCAGGGTAACTTGGGGACGGGGGCGGATTGCCGCACCAGCGTGCGCACCGGTTCGCAATGACAGGGTTTGCGTGGAGTGCGATGGGCGGCGGCACACATGGGTGCCGCCCTACAGTAAATTTTTGTAGGGCAGGGCCCATGTGCCCTGCCGTGTGGGCGCGGCGCATAACGGGCGCGGGGTAGGGGGCGGGCCGCCCTGTGGGGGCAAGTGGCTTTTGCTAGTCCGGGACGGGCGGGGTAGAACCCCGCCCCTACGCGCAGCAAGGACCTGCCACACCGGGCGGACAGAGTCGTCCGCCCCTACAATATCCATCTTCCCCATTCTATCTTGCAATCCCCCCAAAAATGCGGCATAATAGAGCCCGGAAAGGATGTGAGCGCTATGGTGCTTAAAAAGATATATTGCAGGGCGTTTCAGGCCTGCTTTGGCCTGGGGGCCCGGGTGCTGCCCTGGCGGAAGCCGGAGTGCATCACCGGGGCCGGGAGCCTGGAAAAGCTGCCGCAGCTGCTGAAGAACGCCGGGTGCAAAAAGCCCATGATCGTGGCCAGCCGCCGCCAGTGCGCCGCGCCGGAGTTCACCGCTATGGCGGAAAAGCTGCCGGCCTGGAGCGGATTCCATTCGGTGACGGCCAATCCCAAGATCGAGACCGTGGAGCAGATCGTGACCCAGTTCCGGGCGGAGGGGTGCGACAGCATGGTGGCCATCGGCGGCGGCAGCCCCATGGATGCGGCCAAGGCGGCGGCGGCAAGGCTGGCCCGGCCCAACCGCAGCGTGGGGCAGCTGAAGGGCCTGCTGAAGGTGCATAAGAAGATCGTGCCCTTTGCGGCGGTGCCCACCACCGCCGGGACCGGGTCGGAGACCACCATTGCCGCCGTGGTCACGGACGAAAATCACCACAAGTACGCGGTGAACGACCTGTGCCTCATACCCCGGTGGGCCATTCTGGACCCGGCGCTGACGGTGTCTCTGCCGGCCCGGGTGACGGCGGAGACGGGGCTGGACGCCCTGACCCACGCGGTGGAGGCCTATGTGGGCCGGTTTTACAATACCCGGGAGACGAGGGACCTGGCCCGGCAGGCGGTGAAGGCCATCTTCGAGTATCTGCCCAAGGCCTGCGCCGACGGAAACGACCTGCACGCCCGGCAGGAGATGCTGACGGCGTCTTACCGGGCGGGCTTCGCCTTCACCCGGGCCAGCGTGGGCAACGTACACGCCCTGGCCCACACCCTGGGCGGGCTGTACGACGTGCCCCACGGACGGGCCAACGCCGTGCTGCTGCCGGTGATGCTGGAGGAGTACGGCCCGGCGGCCCACAAGCGCCTGGCAGAGCTGGCGGACGTGGTGGGCCTGTGCCCGGCGGGGAGCCGGGCGGAGAAAGCCCGGGCGTTCATCACGGCTATCTATGACATGAACCGGGCTTTGGGCATCCCGGCGGGCTTTGACTGCATCCGGATGGAGGATCTGCCCCAGATGGCCGCCTGGGCCGAGGCGGAGGCCAACCCGGTGTACCCGGTGCCGGTGATCTTCGACAGGGAGCGGTTTATACGGGTGGCCAAGAAAGTCATGCTATAATATTATAATAAAAAATCGGAGCCATTTGGCTCCGATTTTTTATACTGGTTCATATTCCACATATTGAAATTTCAGGCCGTTTTCCTCCTGGATCCCGCTGGCGGAGATGGGCCGCCAGTGGGGGGCCTTATCCAGATTCGGGAAGAAGGCATCCGCCGGGGCGTCGGACAGCACCCTGGTGACATAGACCCGGGTGCAGTAGGGCAGCAGCTGCTCGTATATCTCCTGACCGCCGATGACGAAGGCGTCACTATCTGCCAGGGTCAGCAGCTCCTTTAGGGAGTGGACGGTCTCCGCCCGGTCCGGGGTGAAATTTTCCTGCCGGGTCAGCACCAGATTGCGCCGGTTCGGCAGACCTCGGCCCCCGGGGAGGGACTGAAGGGTCTTGCGGCCCATAATGACCGCATGGCCGGTGGTGAGGGCCTTGAAACGCTGCAGATCGGCGGAAATGCGGAACAGAAGATGGCCGTCCCTGCCGATGCCCCAGCTCTGGCTCACGGCTACGATAGCCTGCATAGGCGCGCCCCCTTAAATGGCCACGGGGATCTTGTCCTCAAAGGGCTGGGGGTCGTACCCCTCCAGTGAGAAGCTGTCCCGGGTGAACTGATAGAAATCTGTGACGGCGGGATCCATGATGAATTTCGGCGCCGGACGGGCTTCCTTTTCCAGCATCTTTTCGATGATGGGCACATGGCGGTCGTAAATATGGGCGTCGGCGATGACGTGGACCAGCTCTCCGGCCTCCAGCCCCGACACCTGGGCCATCATATGGACCAGCACCGCGTACTGCACCACGTTCCAGTTGTTGGCGGCCAGCATGTCCTGGCTGCGCTGGTTCAAAATGGCGTTGAGGGTCCGGCCCGACACATTGAAGGTCATGGAGTAGGCACAGGGGTAGAGGGCCATCTCATGCAGGTCCTGGAAATTGTAAATATTCGTGAGGATGCGGCGGCTGGCGGGATTGTGCTTCAGGTCATAGAGCACCCGGTCCACCTGGTCCATGTCCCCCTCGGGGTAGTGGTGCTTCACCGCCAGCTGGTAGCCGTAGGCCTTGCCGATGGAGCCGGTCTCGTCGGCCCAGCTGTCCCAGATGTGGCCCCGGAGGTCGTGGATGTTGTTGGACTTCTGCTGCCAGATCCACAAAAGCTCATCGATGCAGGTCTTGAAGTAGGTGCGGCGCAGGGTCAGGATGGGGAACTCCTCTTTTAAGTTATAGCGGTTGACGATGCCGAACTTTTTCACCGTGTGGGCGGGGGCGCCGTCCTCCCAGTGGGGACGCACGGTCAGGTCCGTGTCCCAAACGCCGTTTTCCAATATATCCCGGCAGTTTGCCCGGAAGATCTCGTCCGCGCGGCTCATAGGCGGGACCTCCTTTTTATCTCTGTTTTTCCAGCTCTGCCAGGACGCGCTTGGCGATGGCGGGGTCGGATTCGTAGTAGACGTATTCGCCGTTTACCCGCTGGGTATCCTCGGAGCCCTTGCCGCCCAGGACCACCACGGAGCCCACAGGGGCCTCCCGCAGGGCACGCTCCACGGCGATGGTGCGGTCCGGCTCGATGATGACCTGGGCCTTGCCGTCGGCGGCGGCGTGGGCCAGGCGGGTGTCGATGTCCCGGGGATCCTCCAGATCCGGGTCGTCGGCGGAGAAGAACACCCGGTCGGCATACTTGCCGCAGGCCTCGCCCACGCCCTGGATCCGGGCGGGGGAGCGCTGGCCGGCTACGCCGATGACCACGGTAACGAATTTATCGGGATAGTCCTTCTTCAGGGCCTTCAGCACCGCCTGGCAGCTGATGCCGTTGTGCATATAGTTGATGAAGACCTTCAGGCCCGCGCCCTCCATCACGTCTGCCCGGCCGGGCACCACCAGGTGCTCCAGCGCGGCGGAGATGATGGCGGGGTCGCCGCCCATTTCCCGGCCCACGGCGATGGCGGCCAGGGCATTTTCGATGTTGAACAGGCCGTCCATGGCGATTTTATAGGTGTCCTGGCGGCCGGTGGCCTTCTCGGTGATGGTGAAGGCGTAGCCCCGGGGGAGCTTTTGGATGTTGGAGGCGGCATAGTCGCAGTCGCCGTCCTCCGCCATGCCTACCACGATGGTGCGCCCTGCCTTTTTGGCGGCGGCGAGGACATGGTCAAAATAGTCCGTGCTGCGGACGATGATGGCGGTGTCGGAATTCTCCAGCAGGGCCTCCTTGCATCTGAGATAGTCCTCCATGGTGGGATGCTCGTGGGGAGAGATATGGTCAGGGCCGATGTTGAGAAAGATGCCGTACTGGAAGTGCTGGCCGTAGGTCCGGTGGACCTGGTAGGCCTGGCTGCTGATCTCCGCCGTGACGATGGGCAGATGATGATCCCGGGCCTCGGCAAAGAGCTGCTGCATCTCCAGGGACTCCGGTGTGGTGAGATGGGTGGGGATCACTTCGCCGCCCATGGCATGCTCCATACCGGAGAGAAGACCGGTCTGGCGGCCGGCCACGGCGTCCATGACCGCGTGGGTCATATAGGTGGTGGTGGTTTTGCCCTTGGTGCCGGTGATGCCCACCAGGGTGAAGGCATCGGAGGGCCGGTCATAGAACCACTGGGCCGCCAGGCTCTGGGCCTTGCGCACATCGCTGACGATGAGGGCGGGGAGGGGGCAGTCCGGCTGCGTTTCCTCGGCCATATAGCACACGGCACCGGCCTCCCGGGCCTTGAGAAGGTACTCGGGTTTGAAGCCGTAGCCCTTGCAGATGAACAGGTCGCCGGGGGTAACTGTGCGGGAGTCATTGCTGAGGCCCAGGATCTCCACATCCCGGCCGGTGCCGGAACGCAGAAGGCCGGCGGCGTGGAGAACGGACTCCAAAGAATTGGTGTGCTTCATAAAAGGAACCTCCTTTTTCATACGGGACTGTCAGGCAAACTTGATCTTCCAGTCCGTGAGATTGTAAAACGGGTCGGTGAGAGAGGGGGTCAGCCCCTGGATCACACCGGAGGTGGTGAGAACGGAGCTGCGCTCAAAGCAGATGGGCGCAAAGGGCATCTGCGCCTGGAATGCATCATACAGCTTGGCGGCCGCGGCGGCATGGTCGGATCCCTGGGCCGTGCGCTCGGCTGTGAGAAGGGCGGTGAGGTCGGCGTTCGTATAGCGGCCATAGTTGCACGAGCCGGTGAGAAGCTCCGTCAGGTCCCAGTCGGCGGTCATTTTATACTCGCCGTAGTACAAATCGAAATTCCCGCTTTGCAGCCGGGCGACAAACTCGCTCCAGGGCACGGCGGCAATGGACACCTGCAGCGCCGAGGTGCTCAGGGCGGCGGCGATCTTGGCGGCGGCATCCCGCTTATGGGCGCTCTCGGAGTTTACCAGCAGGGTGACGGACACGGGAGAAGCGTCGGAGCCGTAGCCCGCGGCGGCAATGGCCGTGTTGAAATCATCGGGGGAATAGGCCTGGGTCTGCTTGTCCGGGTAGAGGGCGGAGGAGGGGTGGACGGGGTACTCTGCCGCCGTGCCGTGGCCCATGAGGAAGGAGCTGACGCAGCCAGCGCGGTCAATGCCCTGGCTGACGGCCCGGCGCAGCTCGGCATTATTAAAGGGTGCGCGGGAGGTATTAAAGCCCAGATAGTGCAGCACAGTGGTGTCGGCATCCGTAAAGTCGCCGGAGGACACGGCCCCGGTGGAGGCGGTGTCGGACAGGTCACAGTGCAGCAGCTGCACCTCCCGGGCGTAGAAGGCATAGGAAACGGTATCGCTGTTTTTGCAGGTGTAGAGGTCGATGCGGTCCATGGGGAGGGACTTCTGCTGCCACCAGCTCCGGTTGGCCGTGAGGTAGGGCCCCTCCGTCCCGGCGGCGGCTACATAGGCGTAGCGGCCGGTGCCCAGGGGCACAAGATCGGTCTCCGTGCCCGACTTGACAATGGGAATATCCAAAAGGGAGATGAAGGAGGAATTGGGCCGGGTGAGGCGGATGGTAAGGGCCTGTGTCCCGTCTGCCCGGATGGAGGCCACCTGGCTGAGGCGGCCGCTGTAGCGGGCGGAGGCCTGGGCCCGGCGCAGGGTGGCCGCGGCGTCCGCGGCGGTGAAGGCGGAACCGTCGGTAAAGGTGACGCCGCTGCGCAGCTGGATAGTCCAGGTATAGCTGGCGGCATCATAGCTCCAGAACTGGGCCAGGACGGCCTGGGGCTGCATTTCCAGGTCCAGCTGCACCAGGCCCTCATAGAGCAGGCAGCCGATGTCCTGCTGGGTGCCGTCACCGCAGGTGACGGGGTCCAGGGTCAGACCCTGGAGATAGGGCAGGGCAAAGGACGTGATGGAGACGTCCTTGTCCTTATTCTTCTGCTGATAGTAGTCTGCCAGCTCGTTATAGATCTGATCAGAATCGGCATCGGCGGCGGTGCCGCTGCAGCCCAGCAGGGACAGCAGCATTCCCAGGGCCAATAGCAGGCAGAGCAGGCGTTTTTTTCTCATGTGGGCTCCTCCAGTGCCAGTAGGGCGATCTGCGCGCCCCGGGCGCTGCCCATCTTCCGATGGGACCAGTACAGGTCCTGGCGGCAGGCGGTGCAGTGGGGGCAGATGTCAATGCTTGTGACGCCCAGGCTTTTCAGCCAATGGGCGTTGATCCCCTTGAGGTCGATGTGCCATTTTTCGCCCCGGCGGGTCATATAGGGGTCGGCCGCCGGGCCCAGGGCATCGCGCATGGCGGCGGGGACGTCATCGTCCGTTTCAAAGCAGCACGGCCCGATGGACGGGCCCAGGGCGCAGAGCAAGTCCGCCGGCTCTGTGCCGAAGGTGTCGTGCATTTTCAGAGCGGTTTTGGCCGCGATGCCGGCCGCCGCCCCCCGCCAGCCGGCGTGAGCGGCGCCGATGGCCCGGTGTACCGGGTCAAAGAGCAGGATGGTGCCGCAGTCGGCGGAAAACACCACCAGGGAAAGGCCCGGCCGGTCGGTGATAAGGGCGTCCACATCCGTATAATCCCGAGGGCGGAGGAGGCCCTTGCCGGCATCCGCGTCCGTGACCAGGCGGACGTTTTCCGAATGGGTCTGCTGGGTGAGGACGGTACTCTCCAGCGTCACGCCTACGGCGGCGCAGAAGCGGCGGTAATTTTCCCGGACGTTTTCCGCCCTGTCGCCCCGGCTGATGCCCAGGTTCAGGCTGTCCCACGGGGCGGGGCTGACGCCGCCCAGTCGGGTGGAGAAGCCGTGGCGCACGGGCTGACCGTCCAGCAGGGAGCTGGACAGCCACAGCAGGCCGTTATTGGTGTGGGTGGAAAAAGACATGGCGGGACTCCTTTATGGGGACGTTTTGGGGGCGAGGGATACGGATCGCCGCAGCCGGTGATGTTTTTGCAAGGGGGCGGTGTGCGGCGGGCCGTCGGGGACGCCGGCCCTACGGGTCATATGAGTGCTTACGCACCGGGCGGACAGGGGCGTCCGCCCCTACGCAGGGCATGGGCGTGCGGTGCAGGACCGGGCGGCGGGGTGTGGTCACCCCGCCCTACGGATGTGTTGGTTCCGTGCAGAGGTATTACGGATTGCCACACCGGTGACATCGGTCACCGGTTCGCAATGACAGGGTATTAGGCTTGTTTGAATTATTTACGCATTTCTGCCGCAGCAGTTCTTGTACTTTTTACCGGAGCCGCAGGGGCAGGGATCGTTGCGGCCGATCTTCTGGACCCGGCGGGGCTGCTTTTTCACGGTGCCGTCACCGCCGACGCTCTCACCGGTGGCCTTGGCCACCCGCTCACGCTTGATCTCCTCGTCCTTCTTCAGGCGCACGGAGTAGAGCCGACGCACCGTCTCGGACTGGATGCCCGCGATCATCTCCTCGAACATATCCAGGGATTCCTTCTTATAGGCGATGATGGGGTCGGTCTGGGCGTAGGCCCGCAGGCGGATGCCCTGGCGCA
>CAMBKF010000027.1 GCA_945868085.1 uncultured Oscillibacter sp. | reverse complement strand
GGGGCACCCTGAAGCAGAACCAGGAGATCGCCGTGTGCAACTACCACGATCCCGACGCCCCGGCCAAGAAGGCCAAGGCCGTGAGTCTGTATGAGTTTGAGGGCCTGGGCAAGAAGCCCGTTACCGAGTCTACCGCGGGCAACATCATCGCCCTCAGCGGCATCGGCGATATCACCATCGGCGATACCATCTGCGACCCCAATGCCGTGGAGCCGCTGCCCTTTGTGAAAATTTCCGCCCCCACTATGGAGATGACCTTCTCCATCAATGATTCGCCCTTTGCCGGGCGCGAAGGCAAGTTCGTCACTTCCCGCCAGCTGCGCGAGCGCCTGTTCCGGGAGACGCTGAAGGACGTTTCCCTGCGGGTGTCTGAGATCCCCGGGGCCATGGATGCCTTCAATGTGGCCGGCCGCGGCGAAATGAGCCTGTCCATCCTCATTGAGACCATGCGCCGGGAGGGCTACGAGTTCCAGGTGTCGCCTCCCCGTGTGCTGTACGAGACCATCGACGGCAAGAAGTGCGAGCCTATCGAGCGCCTGGTGGTGGACGTGCCCAGCGAATCTGTGGGCGCGGTCATCGAGAAGATCGGCGCCCGGAAGGGTGACATGGTGGAGATGACCCCTGTGGGAAACCGCATGAAGGTGGAGTTCCTGGTACCGGCCCGGGGCCTGTTCGGTTACCGCAACGAGTTCCTCACCGATACCCGCGGCGAGGGCATCATGGCCAGCGTCTTTGACAGCTACGCCCCCTATAAGGGCGAGATGAATCGCCGCAACACCGGCTCCCTGGTGTCCTTTGAGACCGGCGAATCCATCACCTACGGCCTGTTTAACGCCCAGGAGCGCGGCACGCTCTTTATCGGCGCCGGCGTGAAGGTGTACGAGGGCATGGTGGTGGGCGTGTCCCCCAAGCAGGAGGACATCACCGTGAACGTCTGCAAGAAAAAGCAGCAGACCAATACCCGTGCCTCCGGTTCCGATGACGCTCTGCGCCTGGTGCCGCCCCGGAAGATGAGCCTGGAGCAGTGCCTGGAGTTCCTGGCGGACGATGAGCTGCTGGAGGTCACGCCGGAGAATCTGCGTATCCGCAAGACCATCCTGAACCACGAAAAACGCATGAAGGCCACCCACGGCGGCAAGAAAAAATAAGCAAAAGGGCCTGCGCGGCAGCGCGGGCCCTTTTTTTGCCGACTTGCATTGACGAGGGGAAAAAAACATAGTACAATGCTAGAAAATACAGCATGGAGTGAGAGAAATGACACTGAATGAAATGAAGGTCGGCAGCACGGCCGTGATCCGCCAGGTGGGCGGGGAGGGGCCGCTGCGGTGCCGCTTTTTGGATATGGGCCTGATCCCCGGGACCAAGGTCACACTGCAGAAGGTGGCCCCCATGGGCGATCCTATTGAGATCCGCGTGCGTGGCTATGAGCTGACGCTGCGGGTGGAAGACGGGAAGAAGATCCAGGTGGAGGAGGTCGAGGCATGATTTTTGCACTGGCAGGCAACCAGAATTGCGGCAAGACCACGCTTTTTAACGCCCTCACCGGTTCCAATCAGCATGTGGGCAATTTCCCCGGCGTGACGGTGGACCAGAAGATCGGCGAGATCAAAGACGGCAAGAGCGGCTCGGTGGTGGATCTGCCGGGCATCTACTCTCTGCGGCCCTACACCCAGGAGGAGATCGTGACCCGGGACTTTATTCTCAAG
Organism: uncultured Oscillibacter sp.; assembly: GCA_945868085.1. Taxonomy (GTDB): domain Bacteria; phylum Bacillota; class Clostridia; order Oscillospirales; family Oscillospiraceae; genus Vescimonas. The sequence continues at coordinate 26,209 of CAMBKF010000027.1, read as the reverse complement.
GAAAAGCCGGACGGGATCATCAACATCGTGGACGCCACCAATATTGAGCGCAACCTCTACCTGACGCTGCAGCTTTTGGAGCTGCGGGTACCCATGGTGCTGGCGCTGAACATGATGGACGAGGTCCGCGCCAACGGCGGGACCATCGATGTCCAGGAGCTGAGCCGCTGCCTGGGCATCCCGGTGGTGCCCATCAGCGCCGTAAAGGGCGAGGGCGTATCGGAGCTGCTGGACCAGGCGGTGCATACTGCCCGCACCAAGACTCTGCCCAAGGTGTATGACTTCTGCTCTGAGGAATCGGCGGTGCACCGGTGCATCCACGCGGTGGTGCATATGATCCAGGACCACGCCGACAAGGCGGGCATCCCCGCCCGCTTCGCCGCCACTAAGCTCATCGAGGGCGACGAGAACATCCTGCAGCAGCTGCAGCTGGATCAGAACGAGAAGGAGCTGCTGGAGCACTGCATCGTGCAGATGGAGAGCGAGAGCGGCCTGGACCGCAACGCCGCCCTGGCGGATATGCGCTACAGCTTCATTGAGAGCGTTGTGGAGATCTGCGTGGTCAAGTGCCACGAGAGCAAGGAACACCGCCGCTCCGTGCAGATGGACAAGGTCCTCACGGGGAAATATACGGCTCTGCCGGTGTTTTTCGGCGTGATGTTTCTGATCTTCTACCTGACCTTCAACCTGATCGGGCAGAACCTTTCCGATTTCCTCAGCCTGGGCATCGATAAGCTGACCCTGGTAGTGGACAAGGGCCTCACGGCCTACGGCATCAATCCCGTGGTACATAGCCTTATCATAGACGGCGTTTTTGCCGGCGTGGGCAGCGTGCTGTCGTTCCTGCCCATCATCGTCACGCTGTTTTTCTTCCTGTCCATTTTAGAGGACACCGGCTACATGGCCCGGGTGGCCTTCGTTATGGACAGGCTCCTGCGCAAGATCGGTCTCTCCGGCCGCAGCTTTGTGCCCATGCTCATCGGCTTCGGCTGCACGGTGCCGGCCATCATGGCCACCCGCACCGTCTCCTCGGACCGGGACCGGAAGATGACCATCCTCCTGACGCCGTATATGAGCTGCTCGGCGAAGATCCCCATTTATGCGGTGTTTTCCGCGGCGTTTTTCCCGGATCATGCGGCGCTGGTGATGATCGGCCTGTATGTGACGGGCATCCTGCTGGGGATCCTGCTGGCGCTGGTGCTGAAGGGCACGGCCTTCCGGGGCCAGCCGGTGCCGTTTGTAATGGAGCTGCCCAACTACCGTATGCCCTCGGCCAAGAGCGTGGGCCTGCTGCTGTGGGAAAAGGCCCGGGACTTCCTGGAGCGGGCCTTCACGGTCATTTTCCTGGCCACCATCATCATTTGGTTCCTGCAGACCTTTGACGCCAAGCTCAATGTGGTCACGGACAGCGCGGATAGTCTCCTGGCGCTGGTGGGCCAGTTCATCTCCGTTATCTTCAAGCCCCTGGGCTTTAACGACTGGCGGGTGGCCACGGCGCTGATCTCCGGCTTCACGGCCAAGGAAGCGGTGGTATCCACCCTGGCGGTTCTGCTGGGCACCAGCACGGCAAACCTGGGGGCGGCCCTGTCGGCGCTGTTCACGCCCCTTTCCGCCCTGTCCTTCCTGGTGTTTACGCTTCTGTATACCCCGTGCATCGCGGCGGTGACTACTATCCGCCGGGAGCTGGGCTCCTTCTGGAAGATGCTGGGCGTAGTGCTGCTGCAGTGCTCGGTGGCTTGGCTGGTGGGCATGCTGGTGTACCAGATCGGAGGCTTGCTGTGAGTGCGCTGGATTGGATCCTTTTGGCCGCCATTCTGGTGGGTACCGCCGTGGCGCTGGTACGCATGCTGAAGGGAAAAAGGGCGACTGCTGCGGTGACTGTCGGTCCTGCGGCGGAAACTGCCATTCCTGCAGCGGCTGCGGCAAAAAAGAATAAGCTGACCGGGCAGATGCCGAAAACCGGCGTCTGCCCGATTTTTTCCGGGGACTGGCACATTTTGCCGCCCGGGGACATAGGATGCCCACAGGGGTGGATGCTATGCTGAATCGTTTCACACAACTGCGGCGCAAGGAGGTCATCAACCTCTGCGACGGCTGCCGCCTGGGCTGCGTGGGGGATGTGGAGGTAAAGCTGCCGGAGGGGGAGGTCAGGGCCCTGATCGTGTTCGGCCCGTGTCGGTTTTTCGGCCTGTTCGGTAGGGGAGAGGACTACTACATACCCTGGGAGTGCATACAGAAATTCGGGGATGACATCATCCTCATCGACAAGCCCTTCCAGCGCCGGGACGGCCCGCCCGACCGCAAGCGCAGGCGCTGGGGATAAACCGGAAAAAACGGCAGAAAATATAGAAAAACCACTTGCAATTTGCATTTCAATATGGTATTATATTTCAGCATTCCGCACAGGCTTGGACTCTCGGTCGGTGCCGTTTTGGTTGGCCGGGGGGAGGAAAAGTCTGGAGGGTAAAACTAAAAATCAAAGGAGAACTGAACAAAATGGCAAATCAGAATGTTGTTTCCATGAAGGCTCTGCTGGAGGCCGGCGTACACTTCGGTCACCAGACCCGCCGCTGGAACCCCAAGATGGCTCCCTACATCTACACCGAGCGCAACGGGATCTACATCATCGACCTGCAGAAGACTGTGAAGAAGCTGGAGGAGGCTTACAACTTCGTGCGTGAGCTCAGCGAGTCCGGCCAGAGCCTGCTGTTCGTGGGCACCAAGAAGCAGGCACAGGAGGCCATCAAGGACGAGGCTCTGCGCTGCAACATGTTCTATGTCAACGCCCGTTGGCTGGGCGGCATGATGACCAACTTCAAGACCATGCGCACCCGCGTGGACCGTCTGAACCAGCTGAAGACCATGCAGGAGGACGGCACCTTCGACATGCTGCCCAAGAAGGAAGTCATGAAGCACATGGGCGAGATCGCCAAGCTGGAGAAGTACCTGGGCGGCGTGAAGGAAATGAAGAAGCTGCCCGGCGCCCTGTTCATCGTGGACACCCGCAAGGAGCGCAACGCCATCGCCGAGGCACACCGTCTGGGCATCCCCGTTGTGGCCATTGCCGATACCAACTGCGATCCCGACGAGATCGATTATCCCATCCCCGGCAATGATGACGCCATCCGCGCCATCAAGCTGATTTCCTCCGTTATGGCCAACGCTATGATCGAGGGCCGTCAGGGCGAGCAGACCGAGGAGGCCACCGCTCCCGCCGAGGAAGCCGCCGAATAAGCAAATTCCTTTTACCGCTGAACCAACGGGGCAGGGCGTGTCCCTGCCCCTTATTTTGTGAACTTATGAATTGGAGGATATAAAAATGGCTTTTACTGCTGCTGATGTTAAGACCCTGCGCGAGATGACCGGCGTGGGCATGATGGACTGCAAGAAGGCTCTGGTGGAGACCGACGGCGATATGGACAAGGCCGTTGAGTACCTGCGTGAGAAGGGCCTGGCCAAGGCCGCCAAGAAGGCCGGTCGCATCGCTGCTGAGGGCATGAGCTATGTGTGCGTGGAAAACGGCATCGGCGCCCTGGTGGAAGTGAACTGCGAGACCGACTTCTGCGCCAAGAGCGATTCCTTCGTGGCCTTCGTGAAGGACATTGCCAAGACCGTTCTGGAGTGCAATCCCGCCGATGTGGACGCACTGATGAACTGCAAGTATGCCGGCTCCGACCTGACCGTTGCCGAGACAATGCCCGAGAAGGTCATGTCCATCGGTGAGAACCTGCAGATCCGCCGCTTTGTCCGCATGGATACCAACACCTCCGTGGGTTATGTCCATGCCGGCGGCAAGATCGGCGTGCTGGTGAACCTGGCCGTGGACGGCGGCATCGACGCCACCGAGATCGGCAAGAACGTTGCCATGCAGATCGCCGCTCTGAATCCCCGTTTCTGGGATAAGTCCCAGGTGAGCCAGGACGTGCTGGACGAGGAGAAGAAGGTGGCCCTGGCCCTCATGGATCAGGATCCCAAGATGGCTTCCAAGCCCGCTCAGGTGAAGGAAAAGATCGTCATGGGCAAGATGAACAAGTTCTATCAGGAGAACTGCCTGCTGCAGCAGGAGTTCGTCCGGGGCGACCTGTTCACCGGCACCGTGGAAGGCTACATCGCCGATGCTGCCAAGAAGCTGGGCGGCTCCGTGAAGTTCGTGGACGCCGTGCGTTTCGCCACCGGCGAGGGCATCGAGAAGAAGCAGGAGGACTTCGCCGCCGAGGTCGCTGCCCAGATGAACATGGGCAAGTAATTCTTGCAATAATACAGATAAAAAGGACGGCTCCGAGAGGAGCCGTCCTTTTTGCTTGCAAACATAACCTGTCATTGCGAAGCCAGTGCGCACACTGGCTGTGGCAATCCGTATAACAAATGCGCGAAGGGAGGCGGATTCCCACGGCCACTTCGCTCCATCGGAATGACAGAATTATTCTGCACTTTATTACAGCTTTTCCAGCTGCTCCGGGGTATCAATATCAATGAGCTGGGCGGGGGAGACCTCCATCAGCAGCAGATCCTCCTCGTGGGCCATGATCACCGACCGCCCGCCGTGGTCCCCGGTGAGGGCCATCAGCTCCGGGTAAAACCGGGCCGGAAAGATGCAGGGGTTGCCCCGGCGGCCGTTGTGGCCCAGGCCTACGATGCGGTCCGGATGGGCGGCGGCAAAGTCGACGAGCTCCGCCACAGTTTCCTTTTGCAGCTTGGGCTGGTCTGCCACCTGAAACATCACGGCGTCGCAGTCCTCCAGGGCCGCCAGGCCGATGCGGATGGACTCGCTCTGCCCCAGTTCCGGATGGGGATTGGACAGGGAAGTGAACCCGTATTGGCATGTGAGCTTTTCGATTTCCGGGTATTGGGTCACCACCACCACCCGGTCCAGCTTCTCTCCGGGAATGGCCGCCAGGGCGCACTCGATCAGAGAGAGCCCGTCCGCGGCAGCCTGTGTCAATTTGTTCCCGCCGAAGCGGCGGCCAAAGCCTGCGGCCATCAAAACGCAGCCGATCTTCATGTGCAACACTCCTTTCCGGTAGTATACCCGGATTCTGTCTTTTTTGTCAACGCGTTGTGTCATTATTTGCAAAATAGAATCACGCTTTCCCTTTTCAATGAGGGTGTTTTATGATACAATGCAACATGGTAATATGTGATGTACTATATCCTTTTATAAAACTTGCATAAGGGAGGCTATACAATGCCAGCAACGAAAATCGGCGACAAGGTCATCCGGGTGGACGCCATCGAAAAAGCCCGGGGCGAGGCGACCTATGTCTGCGACATGACACTGCCGGATATGCAGTACGCCTATATGGTCCGCTCCACGGTCCCCAGGGGCACCATCGATGCCATCCACCTGCCGGAAATGCCGGAGGGATATTATTTCATCTCCGCCAAGGACATTCCCGCCCAGGGAAAGAACGAGCTGTGGATGATCATGAAGGACTGGCGCTGCTTTGCCGAGGATTATGTGCTGTATGTGGGCGAGACCATCGGCCTGGTGGTGGGCCCCGACCGGGCGACCCTGAAGGACCTGCGGGACCAGATCAAGATCGACTACACCGAGCAGACCCCCGCCGTGACCATTGACGACGGCATTAACTGCGTGGGCGGCCCCATGTTCCCGGAAAAGAACAGCAACGTCATGTGTGAGCTGTTCTGCGAGAAGGGCAGACCCATGGAGGAGGTTTTCGCCGAGGCGGACGAGATTTTCGAGGAGACCCTGACCACCCCCTACCAGGAGCACGCCCACCTGGAGACCAACAGCGCCATCGCCACCATGGAGGATGGGAAGTTCGTGTTCTACGCTTCTGCCCAGTGCCCCTTCTACATCCGCAAGTCCATCGCCGGCCTGCTGGACATCCCCTATGAGGACATCATCATCCGCCAGTGCACCACCGGCGGCGCCTTCGGCGGCAAGGAGCACTTCCCGGATGTGCTCTGCGGCGCGCTGCTCATTGCGGAGAACAAGATCCGCAAGCCCATCAAGATGGTATTCGACCGGGAGGAGGACACCCAGTTCAGCGTGAAGCGTCATCCCTCCAAGTGCGTCTATAAGACCGCCGTGAAAAACGGCGAGATCATCGGCACCGAGGGTCATATCTACTACAACTGCGGCGCGTATCTGTCCTCTTCCTTCGTGGTGCTGCAGCGGGGCGTGTTCCACGCCAACGGCGTATACACCATTCCCAATACATATCTCAAGGGCGAGGGTATCGGCACCAATACCTTCCCCACCTGCGCGTTCCGCGGGTTCGGTGCGCCCCAGACCCTGTTCTGCTTTGAGACCCACCTGACCCACCTGGCCCACCACCTGGGCGTGGATCCGCTGGAGTTCAAGATGCGGTACCTGGCCAAGAAGGGCGACGAGACCACCACCAACGGCCACATTATCGAGGATGTGAAGCTGCCGGAGATGATCGACGTCATCACCAAGGAATCCGATTACTGGAACAAGATCAAAGAGTACAAGCCCGGCTGCGGCCGGGGCATCGGCGTGGCCCTGTATAACCACGGCGGCGCCTTCACCGGCAACGGCGAGCAGGCCATCATCAAGGCCCATGCCCGGCTGACCAAGACCGGCGACAAAGTGGAGATCTTTGTGGGCTCCACGGAGATGGGCCAGGGCTTCCGTACCAGTCTGCGCAAGATCTGCGCTGCCACCCTGGGCATTTCCATCGACAATATCGAGTATAAGAACCCCGACACCTCCAAGGTGGTGGACTCCGGTCCTACCGCTGCCTCCCGGTCCACCATGATCGTGGGCCGCCTGGTGGAGCGGGCCGCTCTGGAGATGAAGGAGCGCTGGAATGAGGGCGACTTCACCACCGAGGTGGAGTATGAGCATCCCGAGGGCTATCCCTGGGATCAGGCTACCTTCCGGGGCGACGCATACCTGGGCTACGGCTGGGGCGCGGTGATCGTGGAGGTAGAAGTGGACAAGCTTACCAACGAGGTAAAGACCCTGGGTGTGTGGTCCTCCCACGAGATCGGCAAGGCTATTGATGAGCTCATTGTCCACGGCCAGATCAACGGTGGCATTATGCAGTCCCTGGGCTACGGCTCCATGGAAAAGCTGGAGAACAAGAAGGGCTACTTCAAGCAGAAGAGCATGTCCGACTACGTGATCCCCACCTCCATGGACTTCCCCAAGCAGTTCTATCACATCCAGGAAAATCCCTATCCCTGGGGCCCCTACGGCGCCAAGGGCATGGGCGAGCTGGTGTTCAACGGCGCCTCCGCCGCCTATGTGGACGCGGTGGAGCGGGCGCTGAACTGCGAGTTTACATCCATTCCCATCCCTGTTGAGGATATTGAGGAGGCGCTGAAGAATGTATAACGATGTTCGATTTACCCTGAACGGCCAGCCCATGGTCTACACCGGCAACCCCCTGCGGCGGCTGCTGGATGTGCTGCGGGAGGACTACGGTCTCACCGGCAGCAAGGAGGGCTGCGGCGAGGGCGAGTGCGGCGCCTGTTCCATCATTAAAAACGGCAAGCTGGTGACCCCCTGCATCATCCCCGTGGGCTCCATCCAGGGGGCGGAGCTGCTGACCATTGAGGGCATCCGCGACACGGAAAAGGGCAAGTGCATCATCGAGGCCTATGCCGAGGGCGGCGCCGTCCAGTGCGGCTTCTGCATCCCGGGTATGGTGATGGCCACCTATGTGCTGCTGAACGAAAACCCCGATCCCACGGAGGACGAGATCCGCCTGGGCATCAGCGGCAACCTCTGCCGCTGCACCGGGTATGACCTGATCGTGGAGTCTATCCACCTGGCCGCCCAGAAAGGAGCTGCACTATGGAAGAAGTAAAATGCTACATGCCCCAGACCCTGGCCGAGGCTCTGCAGATCCGCAAGGACACCGGGGCCCAGCCCCTGGCCGGCGGTTCCGACCTGATGGTGGCCAACAGCCGCGGCGCAGGCATCGTGCCGGGCTTTAAGAAGCCCATCCTCATCATCTCCAACCTGCCGGAGCTGAAGGGTATCCGCCAGCTGGAGGACGGCACCGTGGAGATCGGCGCCCTGTCCACCTCCTGGGAGATCCATACCTCTCCCGTGACCCATCCGCTGCTGAAGGACGCTGCCTCCCGCATGGGCGCCATTGCCCTGCGCAACAGCGCCACCATCGGCGGCAACATCGGCAACGCATCCCCCAAGGGCGACATGCCCCAGCCGCTGATCCTGCTGGACGCGGAGGTGGTGCTCCAGAGCGTGGATGGCGAACGCCGGATGAAGGTGGACGATTTCATCATCAAGACCAAGGTCACCGCCATCCGTGACGATGAGCTTATCACCAAGGTGGTCATCCCGCCCCAGAAGTTCACCCATATTTTCTTCCGCAAGATCGGCATGCGCCGCTCCAACGCTATCTCCAAGCTGACCCTCTCCGCCGCCGCCAACATCCAGGACGGCGTGGTGGTGGATTTCCGGGCTTCCTCCGGCGCCGCCGGTCCCAAGGTGGAGCGCAGCCGTGAGGTGGAGAGCCTGCTCATCGGCCACAAGGTGGCGGAGCTGCCGGACTTGAAGGGCGCGTTCCTGGATGCCTGGTGCAGCGATGTCATCGCGCCCCACGCCATGCCCGAGTATCGCCGCAACGCCACCCGGCGTATGCTGGAATACTTTATCGACTCCCTGGTGGCCGGCCATCCGGAAGGCCGGGTAGAATAAGCAGGAGGAATGAACATGATCTATCATCCTACCACCCCGCTGGAGGCCGTGACGCTGCGCAAGCAGAACGCCGACACCGCCGTGTATCTGGCCGGCGGCACTGACGATCTGCGTCTGAACGGCGACGCCCAGGGGAAGGATCTCATTGACATCAACGCCCTGGGCCTGGACGATATTTTCGTCCGGGACGGCAAACTCTATATCGGCGCCCGCTGCACCTTCAATCAGGTCATCGACAGCGAACTGGTGCCGGAATTTATCAAGGAGGCCGCCCACTTCTGCGTCTCCTTCACCAAGCGCAACAGCGCCACCGTGGGCGGAAACCTGGGCCTGCGCCGGCAGGACAGCTACCTGGCCGCGGCCCTGACGGCGGCGGATGCGGTGCTGCAGTCCATGACGCCCCACGGCCAGGAGATGAAGCCCATCGGCGAGTATCTGCAGAGCAAGTGCATGCGGCTCATCGAGTATGTGGTGCTGGATGCCGACCGCACCGGCTGGGTCAAGCGCTTCACCAACACCACCTCCAGCCACGCGGCTGTGACGGCGGCGGTGTCCGGGGGCATTTACGCCCTCAGCGTCTCCGGCAGCGACTTTGCCTATGGCGCTGCGCCGGACCTGGCGGATTCCATGGAATTCACCGACGACATTTCCGGCAGCGCCGACTATAAGAAGTACCTGGCGAAGATCGTATTTACACTGGGGAGGTAAGGCAAATGGAAGTAAAATGCAGACTCAACGGTGAGAATATTGCCCTGCGCGGCGAGGCCACGGATCGCCTGCGGGATGTGCTGTACCACACCGGGTGCTACTCCGTCCGCGACAGCGACGATGCCGAGGGCTTTGCCGGGTCCGACACCATTATTTTTAACGGCCAGCTGAAATATTCTAACTTTATCCTGCTCTACCAGGCGGAGGGCGCCGAGATCAAAACGGCGGAATCCCTGCTGGAAAAGGGCGAGCTGAACTATGTGCAGAAGGCCATGGTGGCCGCAGGCATCGTGCAGAGCGCCTATAACGCTCCGGCGGCGGCGCTGATCCTCACCTGGCTGCTGGAAAAGCATCCCAATCCCACCCGGGCACAGATCAAGGATGTGCTCACCAGCATTTTCATCCGCGATGCGGGCTATGAGCACTATTATCTGGCGGTGAAGCTAGCCTGCGAGCTGCGGGACGAAGGCGAATTCAAGACCGAGATCGCTCCGTCCTTCCGCCCCCAGCTGGACATCATCGGCAAGCCTGCCGGGAAGATCGACGGCGCGGCCCTGGTCTCCGGCGAGCCGGTGTTCGTGGAGGATAAGGTTCCGGCCAACGCCTGGTGCCTGCACGTGCTGCGCAGCCCCTTTGCCAGCGCCTACATCAAGTCCATCGACACCAGCGAGGCGGAGAAGCTGGACGGCGTGGCCGCCATCATCACCGCTTTCAACTGTCCGGATGTGTACTATATGCAGGCCGGACAGGGCACTCCCGAGCCGTCTCCCCATGACCGCCGCCTGTTCAATATGAAGGTCCGCCATGTGGGCGACCGGGTGGCGGGTATCGTGGCCCGGACGGCGGAGATCGCCGACAAGGCCGCCGCCCTCATTAAGGTGGAGTACGAGCCCACGGACGCGGTGTTCACCGTGGAGGAGGCCATGGCCCCGGGCGCGCCCCTGGTCCACAACGGCCCCGTGCAGTATAACGCCGGTGCGCCCGACGATCTGGAGGAGTACAACAAGCTCCAGGGCGACCCCCGGGAGGGCAAGGTGGTCTATCAGTTCCCCCTGCACGCCGACATTCACAAGAACATCGCCGCGTCCAACAAGGGCGGCATCGGCGACATGGAGAAGGGGTTTGCCGAGGCCGACGCCATCGTGGAGCAGACCTATCAGACCAGCCAGATCCAGCACACCCCCCTGGAGCCCCATGTGTGCTATGCCCATGTGGAGAGCGGCCGGTTGGTGCTCAACTGCGCCACCCAGGTGCCCTACCATGTGCGGCGCATCGTCAGCTGGGTCTGCGGGATCCCCGAAAATAAGATCCACGTCATTAAGGAGCGCGTGGGCGGCGGTTACGGCTCCAAGCAGGACATCCTGGTGGAGGAGCTCACCGGCTACGCCGCCTGGATCACCAAGAAGCCCGTGTATTACCGCAACACCCGGGCCGAGGAGTTCTACGCCAACTCCACCCGCCACCCCATGCGCGTCCATGTGAAGATGGGCGGCAAGAAGGACGGCACCATTACGGCTCTGTTTATGGAGGTCTGCGCCAACACCGGGCCCTACGGCAACCACTGTCTGACGGTGCCTATGAACAGCTGCTCCAAGACCATGCCCCTGTTCAAGGTGGACAACATGGCCTATGACCTGAAGGTGTACTATACCAACACGCCCCCCGCTGGGGCCTATCAGGGCTATGGCACGCCCAAGGGCACCTATGGCATCATGATGGCCATGGCGGAGCTGGCCGACAAGCTGGGTATTGACTACCGCACCATGGTGGAGAAAAACCACGTGGAAGAGGGCTATATGCTGGAGATCCTCAAGGGCCTGGGCGAGGGCCGCGAGGGCGCTGTGGTACCTGTGGGCTCCTGCGGCCTGGACGAGGCCATTCAGCAGGGCTGCGACATGATTGACTGGGGCAAGAAGGAAGTGTCCGACGACCCCGACTGGAAGATCGGCAAGGGCTTTGCCATGATCATGCAGGGCTCGGGCCTGCCGGGCCTGGATCACGCCGAGGCCATCGCCAAGCTGGAGACTGACGGCACCGTCATCCTCAACAGCGGCGGCGCCGACCTGGGCACGGGCCTGGACACCATCTCCGCCAAGATCGTGGCGGAGGTGCTGAAGCTACCTATGGACCGCATCACCGTGGTCTCCGGCGACACGGATTCCTGCGCCTTTGATACCGGTGCGTATGCTTCCTCCGGCACCTTCTTCAGCGGTAACGCATCGTTGGTTGCCACCAAGAAGCTGAAGGAACTGATTTTGAAGGAAGCGGCTCTGCAGCTGGAGGAAAAGGTGGAGGACCTGGACGTCCGGGCTCCCGGCGAGGTGTACTCCAAGGCCACCGGCGCAACCCTCTCTTACTATGAGCTGGTGCATACCGCCACCAGCGGCGGCGGCCGGGGCCAGCCCATTGCCCACGGCAGCTTTGTCACCACGGCATCCTCCGTACCCTACGGCGCGCACTTTGCCCAGGTGGCGGTGAATGTGAAGACCGGCGAGATCAAGGTGCAGAAGTTCTACGCCCTGCAGGATGCCGGCACGCCCATCAACCCCGAGATCGCTCTATGCCAGATGTACGGCGCGGTGATGAAGTCCATCGGTCATTCCCTCTACGAGGACATGAAGCTGGACAAGAACGGCAAGTGCATCAACGCCAACCTCACTGACTATGGTGCCCCCATGATCGACGAAGCTCCGGAGGATTTCAAGTCCGTCCTCATTGATGTGGACGACAAGTTCGGCCCCTACGGCGCCAAGTCCATTTCCGAGATCGCCTGCAACGGTGCGGCTCCGGCCATCGGCATCGCTATTCACGATGCCTGCGGCGTGTGGCTGCGCAGCTGGCCCATGACCCCGGAGAAGGTGCTCAAGGCCCTGGGTAAAATCTAAATTCACGCAAAAGCGGAGGCCCATTTCGGACCTCCGCTTTTCATGTCAAAAAAGCCTCGCAGAGATTGCCGCCCTCAGACTGCAATCTTTTTATCGAAAAAACCCTTGGATTTTTCGATAGTGTAAGGCGCCGGCCTGGGAAAACCAGGCCGGCGCCTTATGTACTTTACAGCATAAATCAGTGCAGGTTCTCGCGGATAGCTTCGCACAGAGCGGTGATGCCCTGGACGATCTTTTCCTCGGGCATGCAGGAGTAGTTCAGACGCAGGGTGTTCTCGTGGCCGCCGTTGGGGAAGAAGGAACCGCCAGGAACGAAGGCAACCTTCTTCTCCAGGCACTTCATCTGCAGCTCCTTGGCGTCCATGTACTCGGGCAGGACGACCCAAGCGAACAGACCGCCCTCGGGACGGGTGAAGGTGCAGGGCTCAGGCAGCTCCTTGGCCAGAGTCTCCATCATCACGGCGCGGCGCTTCTTGTAGCACTCGCGGATGGTGTCCACGTGCTTATCCAGGTCGAACATGTCGATCCACTTGGAGGTCTCCATCTGGCCGATGGTGGAAGCCTGCAGGGAAGCGGCCTGCTCCATGAAGTTGTACTTGGCCAGGATAGCATCGTCGGCGCAGACCCAACCCAGGCGGTAGCCGGGGGCCAGGATCTTGGAGAAGGTGCCCAAATAGATGACCAGACCCTTAGTGTCCAGGCTCTTCAGAGCGGGCATGAACTCGCCCTCGAAGCGCAGCTCACCATAGGGGTTATCCTCTACCACGGGGATCTCGTACTTATTGATGATTTCCATGAACTTGTGGCGGCGCTCCAGGTCCCATGTGCGGCCGGTGGGGTTCTGGAAATCGGGGATGACATAGATCATTTTCACCCGCTCGGTGGTGGCCAGGATCTTCTCCAGCTCCTCCATGATCATGCCGCCGTCATCGGTGGGGACCTCAACGAACTTGGGCTCGCAGGCCTTGAAAGCGTTCACGGCGCCCAGGTAGGAGGGGCTCTCCAGCAGCACCACATCGCCGGGGTTCAGGAATACGCGGGCGGAGAAATCCAGACCCTGCTGAGAACCGGAGGTGACCAGGATATGGTCGGCGTCGGTGTGGATATTGTTCTTGGCCAGCATACGCTCGGCGATCTGCTCACGCAGGCGCGGGAAGCCCTCGGTAGTGGAATACTGCAGGGCGGCGCGGCCATTCTCCTTGAGGACGGCGATGGAGGCTTCCATCATCTGCTCCACGGGGAACAGCTCGGGGGCGGGCAGACCACCGGCAAAGGAAATGATGTCGGGCTTGGCGGTGAGCTTCAGCAGCTCACGGATCTCGGAACCCTGCAGCATATCCATTCTGTTTGCAAACTGTACCATAAAAATTTCCTCCTAATTACTTTTCCTATTCCATTTTCGCAAGCGGCGGAGCAAGCTCCGTATGGTCTTACTTTTACCATTTAAGCACATTTCCCTCCATAAGTAAACCAACGAAATGGACAAAAATGGCCGAATCCCAAGGGTTTTTCCATTTTTGGATGAATCACTAAAAATGTATGGGGTACATTTGGCATTTTGACCGTTTCTTCGGATGGGCTATTTGCCGAGGCGGATGCATATATTTTTCTGAAAGGGGGGCGGAGCTGTGACGGACTATCAAAGAGATCTCAGCCGGGAGAGACGTGTGCGGCCAAAACCGGAAAAGCCTATGAGTAAACGGGAACGGCGGCGGCTGGTGCGCCTGTCTGTTAGCGGGATATTGCTGGTGCTGGTGGTGGCCGTAAAGCTGCTGATGCCGGACCTGGCCAACGCCTACAAGGACAAACTGCTGCACCTGATGGGAGAAAACACGGACTTTGTGGAGGCGTTTTCCGCGGTGGGGAAGGCGTTTTCCAAGGAGGGCGGCATCCGGGACACCCTGGAGGATGCGTATACCGCTGTGTTCGGCGAGAAGAAACCGGAGGAGGCGGCATCTCCCGCCCAGACAGCGGCGGTTTTTTCTGGGGTCTACACCCCGGAGAGCCTGCCGGAGCAGACGGCCCTTGACCAGCGGGTGCTGGGCTTTGCCTATGCCCCGCCCCTGGAGGGGGCGGTGACGTCCGCCTTCGGCTACCGGCTGCACCCCATCGCCGGGGAGAACCGGTTTCACTACGGCGTGGACATCGATGCGGAGGAGGGGGCGGACATCCACGCCTTTGCGGACGGCGTTGTGGGCGTAGTGGCCCAGAGCAGCGACCTGGGAAATTATGTGACGGTGGACCATCCCGGCGGCTTTACGACCCTCTACGCCCACTGTAAATGCGTTACCGCCTCCGCCGGGCAGGCGGTGCGCTGCGGCGACATATTGGCCCAGGCGGGGCAGACCGGTGCGGCTACGGGACCGCACCTGCATTTTGAGCTGCATGAAGATCAGGTTTACATAAATCCCATCTACTATGTGGCGTCATAGGGGTGCGGCCGTGCGCATTTCGTCCACGGCCGTATTGCTGCTGGCGGTATTTGCACTGGTGGCGCCGCCGGTGTGCCTGGCGGCGGTTTTATTGGCAGCGGTATGCCATGAGGCGGGGCATTACTTGGCGCTGCGGCTGTGCGGCGGCAGGCTGGCGGGGGTGTCCGTGTCGGCCTTTGGGGCGCAGATGCGCATCCGTGACCGGTATCGGCTCTCCTATGGCCGGGAGGCCCTGTGCGTCCTGGCGGGGCCACTGGTGAACGGGACACTGTCGTGGCTGCTGGGGCTGGCCGGGGCGTGGAAAGAGGAGCTGTACATTTTTGCCGGGGCGCAGCTGATTTTGGGTGTGTTCAACCTGCTGCCCCTCTCGGCCCTGGACGGCGGGCGGCTGCTGTGGATCGCCCTGGCCTGGCTGACGGATCCGTTCCTGGCGGACAAGGTGTGCCGGGTGGTAACGGCGGCGCTGCTCTTGGCCCTGGCGGCTCTGGGGATGGGGCTGTGGGTGCGATACCGGATGGGATTCCTGCTGGTGGGTGTTGTGGGGATCTTCTGCTGTACGGCCCAGGAATTTATGCTTGCCAATCGGGCCGATAGGGGGTAAAATATAAATACTTATATAAAATGGGAGATTATTGAACATTGGATAAAAAATTAGAACGCATTTTGCCCCGGGTGCAGAAGCCGGCCCGCTACACCGGCGGGGAGTACAATGCGGTGAAAAAAGACCCGGCGCAGGTGGATACCCGGGTGGCCTTCTGCTTCCCGGATACCTATGAGATCGGCATGTCCAACCTGGGCATGCGAATCCTGTACGGCGTTATGAACAACATGGACGGCGTGTGGTGCCAGCGGGTGTTTGCCCCCTGGGGCGACATGGAGGAGGAAATGCGCCGGGCCCATATGCCCCTGTTTGCCCTGGAGAGCGGCGAGCCCATTACGGATTTCGACATTGTGGCCTTTTCCGTGGGCTATGAAATGGCCTTCACCTCTATTCTGAATATGCTGGACCTGGCGGGCATTCCCCTGCACAGCGCGGACCGCACGGGCCTTACGCCGCTGGTCATCGCCGGGGGCACCGCCATGTATAACCCGGAGCCCATCGCCGACTTTATCGACATTGTCAGCCTGGGCGAGGGGGAGGATGTGACGGTGGAGCTTATCGAGCTGCACCGGAAAGCCAGAAAAGAGGGCTGGAGTAAAGCGGAGTTTCTTCACAGGGCGGCCCAGGTGCCGGGGCTGTATGTGCCCAGCCTGTATGACGTGGAATATAACCCCGACGGCACCGTGAAGGCCATTACGCCCCGGGACGGCGCGCCCGGGGTGGTACGCAAGCGCATTGTGCAGGATATGGACAAGTCCTACTATCCCGCCAAGACCATTGTCCCCTCCACGGAGATCGTGCAGGACCGGGTGACCCTGGAGCTGTTCCGGGGCTGCATCCGGGGCTGCCGGTTCTGCCAGGCGGGGTATGTGTACCGCCCGGTGCGCAATCGCAGCGAGGACCTGTGCGTGCGCTACGGTGTGGAGGCCTGCAATGACTCCGGGTATCAGGAGGTGACCCTATCCTCCCTCAGCACCAGCGACTATCCCCAGCTGACGGAGCTGTGCGACGATCTGGAGGAATTCTGCCAGGCGCGCCATGTGAATCTGTCCCTGCCCAGTCTGCGGGCGGATAACTTCTCCATGGGCCTCATGCAGCGGCTGGCCAAGGGCCGCAAGTCCGGCCTGACCTTTGCCCCGGAGGCGGGCACCCAGCGGCTGCGGGACGTCATCAACAAAAACGTCACCCAGGAGGAGCTGCTGGCCTCCTGCCGCACGGCCTTTGCCGGGGGCTATAACGCCGTGAAGCTCTATTTTATGCTGGGCCTGCCCACGGAGACCGACGAGGATGTGCTGGGCATTGCTGACCTGGCCGCCCGGGTCATGCACGCCTGGCGGGAGAGCGCGTCCAACAAGCAGCGGGGCGTGCGCATCACAGTGTCTACCTCCTGGTTTGTGCCCAAGCCTCACACGGCGTTCCAGTGGGAGCCGCAGATCTCCAAGGAGGAATACGAGCGCCGGGTGAAGCTTCTGCGGGAGGCCATCACCACCAAGACCGTTACCTACAACTGGCACGATCCGGACACCAGTTTCCTGGAGGCCGTACTGGCCCGGGGGGACCGGCGCATGTGCAAAGTATTGGAAACCGCATGGCGTAAAGGCGCAAAGCTTGACGCCTGGGAGGCGTATTTTTCCCTGGACCGCTGGCTGGAGGCCTTTGAAGAGTGCGGCCTTGATCCGCATTTTTACGCCAACCGCCAGCGGGAAAAGGACGAGGTCATGCCCTGGAGTATGATTTCCAGCGGCGTCACAGAGGAATACCTCTGGCGGGAGCTGCAGCAGGCTAAGGCGGGCGTTACCACCCCGGACTGCCGCACCCGCTGCAACGCCTGCGGGGCCAATCACATGGTAGGGGGGACTTGCCATGTCTAAACTGAGACTGCTGTTTATCAAGGAAGGCCCGGCGGCTTACATCTCTCACCTGGACCTGCTGCGTACCGTGCAGCGGGCCTTTCCCCGGACGGAATTGGACATCAAGCACAGCAACGGCTACCATCCTCACCCCATCATCTCCATCGTCCTGCCCCTGCCCGTGGGGCAGAGCAGCCAGTGCGAGCTGCTGGATTTTGAGGTGACCCAGGATACCGATGGCAGCGGCATTGCTGATAAGCTCAACGAGGGCATGCCTGAAGGCCTGCATGTACTGTCGTGCTACGAGGCCAAGCGCCCGGTGCGGGAGCTGGCTGCCCTAAAGGCGGAGGTCACCTTTGAATACGACAACGGCGTGCCGGAAGATGCCGCCGCAAAGCTGCAGGAGCTGCTGAGCCGTCAGGAGATCATCATCCAGAAACGCACCAAGCGCAAGGATATGGCGGATGTGGACATCGCCCCCATGATCCTGCGGACGGACTGGCGGACAGGGGAGGGGGCCCTGGTGGGCACCGTCCTGGTCCAGGCGCAGAACCCGGGGCTGAACCCCCAGCTGCTGGAAAAGGCCGTGGAGCGGTACGCCCCGGAGCTGACGCCGGACTTTACCCGGGTGCGGCGGCTGGAGTTATTGGATGCCGAGGGAAAAATTTTCCGCTGAAAACGAAAAAAATACTTGCGCCCGGAGCGCAAGTGTGGTATTCTATACTGGCGTAAAAAGGGCGGTCCTCTGTCGTCGGCGCTCCGAAAGTGAGCGGGCGCCGCAAAATGGCGGCATGAACACCTATATTATTAGGAGGAAATATCCATGGATCTCATCAAGGCTCTCAACGAAAAGCAGCTGCAGGCTGAAAAGCCCCAGGTCAATGTGGGCGATACCGTCAAGGTACACGTCAAGGTCAAGGAAGGCTCCCGCGAGCGTATCCAGGTCTTCGAGGGCACCGTCATTGCCAAGAAGCACGGCGGCATCGAGGAAACCATCACCGTCCGCCGCCTGTCCTATGGCGTAGGTGTGGAGAAGGTTTTCCCCGTTTACTCCCCCTCTATCGAGAAGATCGAGACCGTGCGCAGCGGTTTTGTCCGCCGCGCCAAGCTGTACTATCTGCGTGACCGTGTCGGCAAGGCCGCCAAGGTCAGAGAGAAGCTGTAAGCAGCGATCCGAAAACCGCCGACGAAAGTCGGCGGTTTTTTCTTTTTGGAGTGGCGGCTGCTTCGTGTAAAGCCTGGCCGAAAAAATTCGGGACTGGCTGCGGGAATGGGTGGAAAACCTGAAGATCGCCCTGGAGGGCCTGCAGGCGGACCGCACGGAGAGCCGCGCCATGATGCAGTACGCCCAGGAGCTGCAGGGAATTTGGGACAACGCCCTGATGGACGCTGCCAGGAATAACCGGGGAACGGTGCAGGAGGCCGCTCCGGCGGAGAGCCGGCAGCAGGCCTCTCCGCGAAAGAAATACTGGAGGCCGGACCTGGCAGAAAGCGAGTGGAGGCTGCTGGAGCGCCGAATGGCCGAGGAGATCGGGAGCCGTGAAAACTTCCTTGACGATGCGACCAAGTGGGTGTATGCTAATGAAAATGGCGTACAAATGTTCGCTTTGTATGGCATAGGAGACGGAACGGACGCCACGCCGCTGTATGCGGTGGGCGGGGAAAAGGCCGCCGCTGCTGCGGGTGATATGCAGAAGTTTGTAAACGGAGGGTATCGTTATGACAAAGGCACAGGAACTGCTCTTTCACGGATTAGAGGATTTCTCCGTATCCAGGGGGATGGCGGCGGAGATATTCATGAGACTTCACGAGGAGGAGCAGCAGGTACAGATGATACGCTATATGGTGGCGAACGAAAAGGCAACGCCGGAAAATCTGCTGAACGAGGCCCGGAGAATCAGCGGGGAGTAAAAGAAAAGTTCTCCATGCAGGAGCCTGTGGAGGAGACCCGCGACTTGCTGGCGCTGCACAATATGACGGTGGACAACCTGCGGGGGGCACTGAAGCTGGGCGGCCTGCCAATGCCCAGCGACGGGCGAACCATGAGCGATGCAGCGTTCGAGAGAAAT
This sequence comes from uncultured Oscillibacter sp., assembly GCA_945868085.1. Classification (GTDB taxonomy): domain Bacteria; phylum Bacillota; class Clostridia; order Oscillospirales; family Oscillospiraceae; genus Vescimonas. The sequence goes on along the minus strand of CAMBKF010000027.1, from coordinate 7,005 downwards.
AAAGAGCTCTCCTCAAGTGGCAGTGAACACCTGAACACGACAGGGCCAAAAGCCACAAGGGAAGAACTCTATACAACAGATATACTACGAAAAACACTTACTGTCAAGCCGAAGGGGCGGGCGGAAACATTGTCTATAATTTGAGGCATATAAAAGAAGAAGCACTCCCCAAATTGGTGGCTCTTCCGGCAAGGCCGGCGCTCTGTGGGGGAATGCTTCCGATGGAAGGTCGGGCACCCGACGGACTTTACATGCCGCCGTGACCCCCTCCACCAAAGGCGGAGAGAGCAATGCTCAACCTTCTGTAGATAGTATACGCCAAAGTAATGACAATAGTCAAGAAAAATCTTCCGACAAGATGCAGAACTCCATGCGGGACAGCGCCGGGCGGAAGCTGACGGAGGCTGCGTGAATATGGCTGCCGCGGTAAAACGGACGAAGGCAAACGCAGTGTCTACAACCGCTGGGGGCATCACCGACATTGCCAAAGCGCCGGGAGAGGTCAATCCAGCCATCAACACTGCGTCTAAAAATAATATACGCCAGACTGCTGAGGATAGTCAAGAAAAAACTTCCGAAAAGGTGAAGAACACCAATAACAAGACGCCCATGGCGGATCCGGACATTAAAATCTATGCACGGGAGGAAGTAAATTATGAGAAAAGAGAGGCCGATGATTCCGTACTATCAGGTGTGCGCGAAGTGCGAGAAGGTACACGAGGGGGCGAAGACCTGCGACAAGTACCCGGACGGAATCCCGAAGAAGTACAGCGTGAGATGGGAAGACACGCCGGACGAGACGGGGATCGCAGAGGAGTGCCCGGACTTCGAGAAGGAGAAGGATCCGTATCGCTGGACGCCCCCAGAGTGGCGGAAAATCATAGAGGACCTGAGACGCGAGGCGGCGAAGGAGAAGGCGTAAAGAATCAGCTGCGCGACCCGCGGCTATCGGACCGGGACGTGCTGCGCATGGCGGCGGACATGGCCCAAAGGGACAGGAGCCAGCGCTGGAGCGTGGAGGACCTGAACCGGTTTGACCTGCTCCGGCGGAAGCTGGGGCAGCTGGACGAGGCCAACGCAGAGCTGGCGGCCCTGCAGGAGGAGCGAAACACCCTCCTGACCGGCCGGAAGGCGAAAGAGCTGAAGAAAAAGAGGCAGCAGACGAGTTCATCGTCTGCTGCCTGCTTTTGCAATATCAGATATACCGCTGGGTGTTCACGTCGAACACGCCGCGGGTGGTGATGCGCAGGGTGGGGATCACCGGCAGAGCCATAAAGCTCAAGGTCATGAACGGGTCGATGTCCCGGGACACGCCCAGGCGGAAGGCCTCGTCCTTGGCGCTCTCCAGAGCGCTGTTGACCATGACCAGGGGATCGTCGCTCATGATGCCCGCGATGGCCAGGGTCACCTCGCCCAGGACCTTGCCGTCCTGCATCACGGTGATGCCGCCGTGATTTTCCGCGATGCGGTTGGCGGCGGCGGCCATCTCCTCCTCGTTGGTGCCCACCACGATGATGTTGTGGGAATCGTGGGAGATGCTGGTGGCCACGGCGCCGGACTTCAGGCCGTAGCCCTTGATGTAGCCCAGACCGATGTGATGGGTGTTCTTATGCCGCTCGATCACGGCCACCTTCAGAATGTCATACTCCACGTCGATATGGTCGATGTAGCCCGCATCCTCGGAGATGATCTCCCCGGGCACCAGGCCGATGATGGCGTGGGGACGGCCGTCCTTGAAATCCTCCGCTGTCAGCTTGCCCAGGTGGAAGGTATCGTGGGCGCGGTTGACCAGGTAGGGATCGATCTCCGGGGTGGGGAAGTCCCGCAGCTGACCGTCGTACATCAGCTCGCCCCGCTTATAGACCATCTCAATGTTGAAATCATTGAAATTGTCAATGACCACAAAGTCGGCCAAATAGCCGGGGGCGATGGCACCGCGGTTATTGAGCAGGAAGTACCGGGCGGCGGTGTGACAGGCGGCCTTCACGGCGATGATGGGATCCACGCCCAGGGAAATGGCCTTCTTCACGATGTAGTCGATGTGGCCCTTTTCCAGCAGGTCATTGGGGTGCTTGTCGTCGGTGCAGAACATGCAGCGATCCACATATTTGTCGCACAGCAGGGGGACCAGAGCCTCCAGATTCCGGGCGGCGGTGCCCTCGCGGATCATGATGAACTGGCCCCGCTTCAGCTTGGCCAGGGCGTCGTCAATATCGGAGCACTCATGGTCGGAGTACACGCCGGCGGCGATATAGGCGTTGAGGTCGTTGCCGGACAGGCCCGGGGCGTGACCGTCGATCTTCTTATGATGGGCCTGGGAGGCCACGATCTTCTCCACCACCTGGGGGTCGCCGTTGACGGTGCCCACAAAGTTCATCATCTCTGCCAGGCCCTGGACCCGGGGATGGTCATAGAAGGAGTCGATGGCCCGGTAATCCAGAATGGCACCGGACTCGTCCAGGGGCGTGGCGGGCACGCAGGAGGGGAGCATGAAGCGCACGTCCACCGGCAGATCCTCCGTGGCCTGGAGCATATACTCGATGCCGTCGGTGCCCATGACATTGGCGATCTCGTGGGGATCGGTGATGACAGTGGTGGTGCCGTGGGGGAGGACCGCCTTGGCAAACTCCGTGGGGCTCACCAGGGAGCTCTCCAGATGGATATGCGCATCCAGGAAGCCGGGCAGCACGATCTTGCCGGAGACATCCATCTCCACCTTGCCGTGATACTCGCCCATGCCCACGATGAGCCCCTCCGCCACGGCGATGTCGCACTGGCTGAGCTCATTGGAGAAAACGTTGACATAGGTGGCGTTTTTCAGCACCAGGTCGGCCGGGACGCGGCCGGCGGCCACATCGATGACATGGAGCTTTTTGTTGAGCTTGCGGTTGATCTTACCGGCATAGCTTTCTTTCACGGACATAATTCGTTCTCCTTTCATACAGACGGGGGAGGAGCCCCCACAGCAGGCATCTGTTTTATTAATTTCTCATATTATCACAGCTTATCTTAAATGTCCACAAAAAAATGAAAAAAGATGGCTGCTTTTCAGCAGCCATCTTAAAAACAGTTTACTTGATGGTCCCATCGGCGTTGAACACCGGCAGGGGGGCCAGGAACTTGATGTCCTTGCGCTGGGCAGCTGCGCCCTCGGCCAGGGCGGCAATGCGGTCCACCACGATGCCGCCTGCCAGCTCCACCAAATGCTCCATAGCCAGCAGGGAGCCGCCGGTGGAAATGACGTCATCCATGAGCACGATACGCTTGCCGCGGATCATCGCCGCATCGTCGCTGCCCAGGTACAGCCGCTGGGTGCCGGCGGTGGTGATGGACTTATCCTCCACATGGATGGGATCGGGCATGTAGACCTTTTCTCCCTTGCGGGCGATGAAATACTTCGTCGCACCGGACTGGCGGGCCATCTCGTGGATCAGGGGGATGCTCTTTGCCTCAGCGGTAAAGAGATAGTCATAGCTGCCGGGCTCCAGCAGCTCCAGCATGGCCTTGGCGCAGGCCACGGTCAGCTCGGCGTCACCGAAGCAGATGAAAGCACCGATATGCAGGTCGTCCGTCACTTTGCAGATGGGCAGTTCCCGGTGCAGGCCGGCCACTGTCAGCGAGTATGTATGCATAAAAATTCTCCTTTTGCCCCAAAAGCACCCGACATAAGAAAAGCCCTTCCCGTAAGGGATCGGCTTGGGTCAGGCGCACTGTCGCATGAGGCGATTATTTTTGGCTGCTGTGCGGGAGGACAAAAATTCCTCCCTATTCATTATATATAAGAATCGAGAAAAGTCAATACGAAATCGAGGCGGAACCGGTTTTGCGGCGGAAAAATCCGGCAGCCGAAGAAGTATTTGCACATTGCACAAAAATGCTGCGTTTTTTTTTACGAAGAAGGGAATGTTTTTCCCGGCGAACCCCTTGAGAAATGCCGGGAATGGTGTTATCATCTTTATGAACGGGACATGAGAGCCCGTCATATAAACATTCCGAATCGGAACATATTTTTGAGGAGGCAATTTTATGAATGCTTATCTGGCAAGCGTGCTCGAGAGCGTAAAGACCAAGCACGGCAATGAGCCTGAGTTCGTGCAGACCGTTGAGGAAGTTCTGTCCTCTTTGGAGCCTGTCATCGAAAAGCACCCCGAGTACGAGAAGGTCGATCTGCTGGGCCGTATGGTCGAGCCCGAGCGTATGTTCACCTTCCGCGTTGTGTGGTGCGACGATAACGGTCAGTGGCACACCAACCGCGGCTGGCGCTGCCAGTTCAACGGCGCTATCGGCCCCTACAAGGGCGGCCTGCGTTTCCAGAAGAACGTGTATGAAGGCATCATCAAGTTCCTGGGCTTCGAGCAGACCTTCAAGAACAGCCTGACCGGTCTGCCCATCGGCGGCGCCAAGGGCGGTTCCGACTTCGATCCCGCCGGCAAGTCCGACGCCGAGGTCATGCGTTTCTGCCAGAGCTTCATGACCGCTCTGTATCGTTACATCGGGCCCGACATCGACGTTCCCGCCGGTGACATGGGCGTGGGCGGCCGCGAGATCGGCTACCTGTACGGCCAGTACCGCCGCCTGAAGGGCGTGTGGGAGAACGGCGTTCTGACCGGTAAGGGCATGAGCTACGGCGGCTCCCTGATCCGTCCCGAGGCCACCGGTTACGGTGCTATGTACTATCTGCAGGAAGTGCTGAAGCACGAGAACGACACCATCGAGGGCAAGCGCATCGCCATCTCCGGTTACGGCAACGTGGGCTGGGGCATCATGAAGAAGGCCGCTCAGCTGGGCGCCAAGGTCACCTACTTCGCCGGTCCCGACGGTTACGTTCACGATCCCGACGGTGTCATCACCGACGAGAAGCTGAACTTCATCCTGGAGATGCGCGCCAAGGATCCCATGCACTGCAAGCCCTATGCCGATAAGTTCGGCTGCGAGTTCGTGCCCGGTGAGAAGTGCTGGGGCGTCAAGGATGTTGACGTGTACATGCCCGCCGCTATGCAGAACGACGTTAAGATGGAGTCCGCTGAGAAGATCGCTGCTTCCGGCGTGAAGTACTACATCGAAGTCGCCAATATGCCCACCACCAACGAGGCTCTGAACTTCCTGCGTGCGCAGAAGGGCATCATCGTGGCTCCCTCCAAGGCTGTTAACGCCGGCGGCGTGGGCGTTTCCGCTCTGGAAATGGCTCAGAACTCCGAGCGTCTGGTCTGGACCGCTGAGGAAGTTGACCATCAGCTGCACAAGATGATGGAGAACATCCACAAGGTCTCCGCCGAGGCTGCTGCCGAGTACGGCCTGGGTTACGACCTGGTGGCTGGTGCCAACATCGCCGGCTTCAAGAAGGTCGCCGAGGCTATGATGGAGCAGGGTTGCTTCTAATCGGGCTGCTCGCTTCCAAAATAAAAAGCTATAAAAAGGAGAAGCCGAAAGGCTTCTCCTTTTTGTGTGTTTTGAGGTGGGCCCTGCTAAAATATTGGGAAATGACGGGCATATTATTGACAAATCCTTAGTGATGATTTACAATGAAATTGCGAGAGATCACAAACACTGCTCAAGGAATCGATAGCGCACCGACTTCCGGTATTTATGGCCTCGTCCGCAAAATCACCACACCACAACGAGGCCTGTATTGGCTTTGTTGTGTTTTTGCTTGCGGAGAAAGGAGAGACTATGGAGGAAAAGACCCGCAGAAATTCGCCGATACTTACTATCGTGACCGTTTTGACAGCTATATTATTGATAGCGGCCATCATCTTATCTGTGATCTGCGTCCGCCAAAGGAATGTGCTGCGCTATAAATCCATCGTGACCCTCAGCATGGCCTATGCGTACATGCAGGAGGTGTATGAGGGAGAGGGCGTAGCGGTGCATCCCCAGGCCCATATGATCCTGCAAAGCTTGGAGGGCCTGGCGGATGATTTGGATGAACCGGCACAGAAGGTGAAGGAGCTGGTCAGCCTTTCCGCACAGGTCCTCTCTGAGGAAAACTTTCCAAAAGTGGCACAGATCGTCCTGCCCATCCGGGTGGTTTTCGACACGGAAAATAAAACTGTGTCCACAGACGTGGATCAGCTGGACCAGGCCATGGCCCAGCTGAAGGCCCTTGCGCCGCAGTAAGCGCCCATATGGATATGATAAGGCCCTCCGGCTCAGCCGGAGGGCCTGAGATTGTCGATAAAGTGGTATAATTACGATAACGGTAAGGAAGGGAGTGTGAGGGAAACCCAAGAGGGGCAACAGAGGAATTTCAATTAGGTATGCCATGCCGGGAAAACCTGGTGGAAATGTGTAAAAGGTCCTGGCATGGCAGGCGGTAGCCGGTGCAAAATAACAAGAATCTTGTTATATACCGTGCTATATCACAAGAAAACTGTTGCAAATGTCACTTATTGAGGGTACACTGTAGGAAACCAGTATGTGACAGAATCGCCACGGAGCGGAGGCCGTAAGGCCGTGAGCCAAACGAAGGAGGGCCACCATGAGCAAAGAGAAGTTCTTCCGGCCGTACCAGGCCGCCTGGGATAAGCGGCACATAAAGCAGTTCGGCACCAAGCTAACGTTAAGCCAGGGAATGCGCGTCCGTGCCGCCTGCGACCGTGCAGGGGTAACGCCCTACAAGCTGGTGCAGAATCTTCTGCTGTCCTGGGTACAGAACCAGGAGAACGCCGCCAGGCCCGCCGGACCAACCGTGTATCAAGACGGCTTCTATATCCGAAGATAGGCCCCGGGGGCCATCACCGGGGAATCCGGGATGTTCTGCGCAGAGGTCCGCCACGGCGCACGGCCGCGCGGCCACCATCCGGCGGATACTCCCCGGCCCGGCGTACATGCCGCCCCTTCCCGCCAGGCAATCGCCGAAGATATGTGTACCATGACCGTCAAGGGCTGCGCAAGTGGCCAATGGCCACCCTTGACGGCCACGGTCTGAAGGCCTGGTGCCGGCGATAGCCCGGCAGAAAGGAGCGTCTATCATGTACGCAAACATTTCCAATGAAGTCCGGCGGA
>CAMBKF010000026.1 GCA_945868085.1 uncultured Oscillibacter sp. | reverse complement strand
CGGGCGTAAGAGATTTGAAGGGAGCTGTCCTTAGTACGAGAGGACCGGGATGGACGTACCTCTGGTGCACCAGTTGTCCTGCCAAGGGCATAGCTGGGTAGCTATGTACGGACGAGATAAACGCTGAAAGCATCTAAGCGTGAAACTCCCCCTAAGATGAGATCTCTCATCCTTTATGGAGTAAGGGCCCAGAAAGACGATCTGGTTGATAGGCCGGAGGTGGAAGTGCAGTAATGTATGCAGCTGACCGGTACTAATAGCCCGAGGGCTTGACCTACAATTTATGCAGGCAATAAGCCTTCCTGATTCCTTGATACATTGTTCGGTTTTGAAGGTGCAATAAACTTCATAGTTGGTGCTGATTAGGGCGAGGGTCCACCCGTTCCCATCCCGAACACGGAAGTTAAGCTCGCTTCTGCCCACGATACTTGGCTGGAGACGGCCCGGAAAAATAGGTAGCGCCAACATAGAGAAGGCACCCAATAGGGTGTCTTTTCTTTTTACGTTAATGTTTCTGTTGATGCATCCTAAATTCAAAACGCCCTGCGGGATAGTTGGCATCCTGCAGGGCGTTTTTGCCATTTGGTTGAGAAGTGCCGCTCTTTATGTGTGCTTTCGATTTGTAAAGAGTGCTGGGTGTGCAGTTCAATCGTGGGGATTCTGTGAAATAATTTTCGGATATAATGTTGGGCCGGATCCAGCGATGAGACAAGGGAGCCGCTATACGGGAAGATAGCCCCTTGACTTCAGCGTTATTCATGCTATAATACTTCATTATTGAAAGATTCGAAAACGAAGCAACTGGAGGGGTGCAGAGTTGAATTCCCGATTGGAAACGGCAAAGAAGTTCTCACTGGCCTATCGGCAGGTGTGCAAGCCCCTGTGCAGAGAGCTGGGGTTACCCCAGACGGCCTTTGACATCCTGATGTTTTTGGGAAACAACCCCGGCTATAAAACGGCCCGAGACATTGTGGAGATTCGACGCATTAAGGCAAACCTTGTCTCGGTGCATGTGGACCGACTGGTGCGGGAGGGGTATCTGCAGCGGCAGCAGGTCCCCGGGGACCGGCGAAAAACGGAGCTGCACTGCACGGACAAGGCACAGCCCGTCATTGCAAAGGGACGGCTGTTACAGGAAAAATTTTTTGAGAAACTGTTTGACGGTATGGAGCAGGAGGAGCGGGATGCATTTTCCGCGGCGCTGCACCGGATTGAAGAAAACCTGGATATGATCCTTGAGGAGGAAACATAATCAATGGAAATTTTACTGACGGTCATTGTGACCTTTTTTGCCGGCATGGGGGCGGGACTGGGCACCGGTTTCGCCGGGATGAGTGCCGCCGCGGTCATCAGCCCCATGCTCATTACCTTTCTGCACATGGATCCCTACATGGCGGTGGGTATTGCGCTGTCGTCTGACGTGCTGGCCAGCGCCATTTCTGCGTATACCTATCACAAAAACAAAAACCTGGACATCAAAAACGGCCTGATCATGATGGCCAGCGTCCTGGTTTTTACTGTGGTGGGCAGCTATGTGGCCAAGTTGGTGCCCAGTACGACCATGGGCGGGTTTTCGGTGTGCATGACATTCCTGCTGGGCATCAAATTCATTGTGCGTCCGGTTATGACCACCAAGGAGGCCATGGCGGGGGTATCCGCCGGGAAACGGGCGGTGCAGTCGGTGATCTGTGGTGTGGTGATCGGCTTTATCTGCGGATTTATCGGCGCGGGCGGCGGTATGATGATGCTGCTGATCCTGACCAGCGTCATGGGCTATGAGCTGAAGACCGCCGTGGGAACCAGCGTGTTCATCATGACCTTCACGGCCCTGACCGGGGCGGTATCACACTTTGTCATTGGCGGACTGCCGGATATTCTGGTGTGGGTGCTGTGCGTGATCTTCACGCTGGTCTGGGCGCGGATCGCTGCCGTGTTTGCCAACAAGGCAGAGCCCAAGACCCTGAACCGGGCCACCGGCGTGGTGCTGGTGGTGCTGGGCGCGGTGATCATGGGATTCAAGCTGCTGCAGTAAGGGGCCTCGGTGGAAGACAATAAAACAGAGGGCTGCGCGAATGGTTTCGCGCAGCCCTCTGTAAATTTTAAGGGGAAAATTTTCAGCAGAGTGCCACCGCCAGGCCCACCATCAGCGGCATGGTGAGGGCACTTAGGAGGGTCTCTCCCGCCACCAGGCTGGAGGCCAGGGCGGTATCCCGGCCATAGCGGGCGGAGAAAATGCTCAGCAGGGCCGCGCAGGGAGCGGCGGCAGCCGACACCACTGCCACGGCCACGGCATGGTCAACATGCAGCAGCAGACAAAAGCCGATGGCGGCGGCCGGGGTGACAATGAGCCGCAGGAAAATGGCCAGCCAGGTATCCCAGCCACGGAACGCGGCCAGCAGGTTGGCCTGGGAAAGCTGATAGCCCACGATGATCATGGGCAGGGGGGTGTTCAGCTGGGAGAGATAGGTGACCGGGGTGAGGATCAGTTCCGGCAGAGACACATTGCCCAGGTACAGAGCCAGGGCCACCACCACACTGAGTATGCCCGGGTTGAGCAGAATAGTCTTCAGCGACAGAGCCTGCCGGCCGCCAGACATCTGCACCAGGCCATAGGTCCAGACAAAGAGGGTGAACACCGTGCAGAAGGCGGAACCATAAAAGACACCGATGGTGCCCAGGAGGGCAGTTTGCAGAGGATATCCCATGAAGCCGCAGTTGGAATGGACCACGCTGAAGCGCAGGTCATCCGCCTTTTCCGTTTTCTTGTGGAAGAAAAGCTGTGCCATGACCACGCCGAAGGCATGGATCAGCAGACCCAGCAGCAGCGCCATGCAGAAATTGTGAAAGCCCTCTGCCTCAAAGCTGCGCTGGAAGGCTACCACCATCATGCAGGGGGATACCACATACATGACCAGCTGGCTGCCGTCCCGACTGAACTTTTCGCCGATCATTTCGGCCTTGCCCAGGGCAAAGCCGATGCCGGCCAATATAAATAAGATGAGCACCTGCTGCCCAACGGTCCACACAGAATGGAGCAAAAAAAGCCCTCCCTTCGAGCCGATAAGAGAAAGTGTAGCACAATTCGGGGCGGTGTCAAGAGTTTTGGTTGTTTTAGAGGGAAAAATAGCGTATAATAAAACTGTCGAAAAATCCTTTGGATTTTTCCGACAAAGGGCTCGCAGTCTGCTGCGCGCATAATTTTTTTGCGATGCGAAAAAATTTCACACTTGCAGACTGAGAGGAATTTTTCCCCACGCACATGTCGCGGTGAAAAATGATTTGAATTTTTCGCGTCTGCGGACGCGAACTCTGCGAGGCTTTTTGACAAGCTGCACATAAAAGCAGGTTTTTACACGGAGGGTTTACCCATGAAGCTGATGGTTATCGACGGGAACAGCATCATCAACCGCTCGTTTTACGGCATACGGCCCCTGAGCACCCGGGACGGGCTTTTTACCCACGCGGTGTACGGCTTTGTGACCACCATGCAGCGGCTGCTGGATGAGGAGCAGCCGGAGGCCCTGTGCGTGGCCTTTGACCGGCGGGAGCCCACCTTCCGCCATGAGGCGGACGAGAATTACAAGGCCACCCGCCACGCTATGCCTGAGGAGCTGGCTATGCAGATGCCGGTGCTGAAACAGGTGCTGGACGCCATGGACATCCCCCGCTATGAGATGGTGGGCTGGGAGGCGGACGACCTCATCGGCACCATCAGCCGCAGGTGCCAGGCGGCGGGCTGGGACTGCGTGGCCGTTACCGGCGACAAGGACAGCCTGCAGCTCATCACCGACCACACCAAGGTGAAGCTGGTGTCCACCCGCATGGGCCAGACCACCACCAAGGACATGACCCCGGAGACCTTCCGGGCGGCCTACGGCTTTGACCCCATTCACATGATCGACCTGAAGGCGCTTATGGGCGACTCCTCCGACAACATCCCCGGGGTGCCGGGGGTGGGGGAGAAAACCGCCATGGCCCTGGTGCAGGAGTACGGCTCCATCGACGAGATCTATCGGCGCCTGCCGGATATAAACGCCAAGCCCGCAGCCATCCGCCGGCTGACCGAGGGGGAGGAGAGCGCCCGGCACAGCTACTGGCTGGCCACCATCGTCACCGATGTGCCCATGGAGTTTGCGCCGGAGGACAATCTGCGCCGGCCCTTTAAGCCGGAGCTGTACGACCTGTTTCTGAAGCTGGAATTTTCCAAGCTCATCGAAAAATACGGCTTGTCTCCGGTCCGGCAGGCGGAGGAAAAAACGGAATACACCGTGACGGTGGAATCGGTCACCGGCGAAGCGCAGGCGGCGGAGCTATTGGAAAAGTGGCGGCAGGCGGACCATGTGACGGTCTATACCCTGCCGGACCTGACGGCCCTGTCCGTCCAGTGGGACACGGGAGCGGACACCGCTGCGGCGGCGGAGCTGCAGGAGAACACCTACGGCGGCGACTGGCAGGCGCTGCTGGCGGCGCTGTTTGCCGCGGACATCCGCAAGGTGGGGCATAATATAAAGGACACCATGCGCGCCCTGCTGGAGCGGGGCGTGGACCCGGAGGGATATATATTCGACACGGCCCTGGCGGCCTATCTGCTGGACGCTACAGCGGGCAGCTACGACCTGCAGCGGCTGTTTGTGACGTATTTCAACGAGGAGCTGCCCCGGCCCGCGCACCTGGAAAAGGATGCCTTCGCACCCCTGGGGGACACAGCCGCCGCCTGGGCGGCCCTGCACAGCTACGGCTCCGCCGTGGCGGCGCTGTACGACATCCTGCCGGAAAAGCTGCGGGAGCTGGACATGACCGAGCTCTACGAGACCGTGGAGCTGCCCCTGTGCGCCGTGCTGGCCCGGATGGAACAGCGGGGCTTTTTGGTGGACGGCAAGGCCCTGGCGGCCTTCGGCCGGGACATGGCTGACAGGATCGCGGACCTGGAGGGCCGCATCTATGAGCAGGCCGGGGAGAGCTTCAACATCAACTCTCCCAAGCAGCTGGGGACGGTGCTGTTTGAAAAAATGCAGCTGCCCCACGGGAAAAAGACCAAAACCGGGTGGTCCACCAACGCGGACGTGCTGGAAAAGCTCCGCTGGCAGGCCCCCATTGTGGCGGATGTGCTGGAGTACCGGCAGTATGCTAAGCTGAAAAGCACCTATGCCGACGGCCTGCTGAAGGTGGTGGACCCGGACGGGCGCATCCGCACCAGCTTCCAGATGACAGTGACGGCCACGGGCCGCCTGTCCTCCACGGAGCCGAATCTGCAGAACATCCCCGCCCGCACGGAGGTAGGAAGCCGCATCCGGGGCATGTTCGTTTCTGCCCCGGGGAACGTGCTGGTGGATGCGGACTACTCCCAGGTGGAGCTGCGGCTGCTGGCCCACATCTCCGGGGACGAAGCCATGCAGCAGGCGTTCCTCTCTGGCCAGGACTTCCACACCCTCACGGCGGCCAAGGTGTTCCATGTGGCTCCGGAGGAGGTGACGGGCCGGATGCGCTCTTCGGCCAAGGCGGTGAATTTCGGCATCGTGTACGGCATCTCCGCTTTTTCCCTGGCCCAGGACATCGGCGTGTCCGTGGCCGAGGCCAAGGAGTATATGGAGCGGTATTTTGACACCTACCGGGGCGTGAAGCGCTACATGGAGCAGGTGGTGGAGACGGCCCGGGAAAAAGGCTATGTGGAGACCCTCATGCACCGGCGCCGGGCGCTGCCGGAGCTGAAAAGCTCCAACTTCAACATGCGCTCCTTCGGCGAGCGGGTAGCGCTGAACATGCCCATCCAGGGCACGGCGGCGGACATTATGAAGCTGGCCATGGTCCGGGTGGAGCAGCGCCTGAAGCGGGAGGGCCTGGCGGCAAAGCTCATCATGCAGGTCCACGACGAGCTGATCGTGGAGTGCCCGGAGGAAGAAAAAGAGACCGTGGAGCGGCTGCTGGAGGAGGAAATGAGCGGCGTGGTACGGCTGTCCGTGCCCCTGCCCGCCCAGGCCCACAGCGGCAAGACCTGGCTGGAAGCGAAAGGATAAGAAGATGCATATCAAGATCGTACCCATGAATGCGGACCATCTGGAGGAGCTGGAAAAGCTGGAGAGGATCTGCTTTTCCCGGCCCTGGAGCCGCAAAATGCTGGCGGAGGAATTGGAAAATCAGTGCGCCGCCTTTTTGGTGGCCCAGGACGGAGACACCGGCAAAGTGATCGGCTACGCGGGGCTTTTGGTGGTGGCCGACGAGGGCTACATCACCAATGTGGCGGTGTTCCCGGAGTACCGCCGCCAGGGCGTGGCGGCCAAGCTCCTGGCCGTGTTTGAAAACTTTGCCCGGGGCAATAAGCTGGCCTTCCTCACTCTGGAGGTGCGGCCCTCCAATACAGCGGCCATAGCCCTGTATGAGAGCTTCGGCTTCCGGCAGGCGGGCCGGCGGAAGAATTACTACGACCTGCCCAAGGAGGATGCGCTGATCCTGACAAAAACCTACGGGGAGGCGGAAGCATGAACATTCTGGCCTTTGAATCCTCCTGCGACGAGACCGCCGTGGCGGTGGTCCGGGATGGGCGCACGGTGCTGTCCGACGCCATCCTGTCCCAGGCGGACATGCACGCCCTCTACGGCGGCGTGGTGCCGGAGATCGCCTCGCGCAAGCATGTGGAGGCCATTTCCGGCCTGACGGACCAGGCCCTCTCCGACGCGGGCCTGACGAAAAAAGACATTGACGCGGTGGCCGTGACCTACGCCCCGGGGCTTATCGGGGCGGTGCTGGTGGCGGTGAGCTTTGCCAAGAGCGTGGCCTACAGCCTGGGGGTGCCGCTGATCCCGGTGCATCACATCCGGGGGCACATCGCTGCCAACTACCTGGCTTTCCCGGAGCTGAAACCGCCGTTTCTGGCCCTGGCCATCTCCGGGGGCAACACGCTTATCGTGGATGTGAAGGACTACACGGAGATGGAGATTCTCGGGGCCACCCGGGACGATGCCGCCGGGGAGTGCTTTGACAAGGCGGCCCGGGTCCTGGGTCTGCCCTATCCCGGGGGAAAGCCTATGGATGAGCTGGCCCGGCAGTCCCAGGGGGGCGTATACGACCTGCCCCGGGCCCATGTGGACGGGGCGGACCTGGACATGAGCTTCTCGGGCCTGAAAACCGCCGTGGTGAATCTGGCCCACAACGCCCAGCAGAAGGGGGAACCCCTGGACCGGGCCGCCCTGGCCCGGGACTTCACCCGGGCCGTCAGCGATGAGCTGGTGCCCCGGGCCATGGAGGCGGCCCGGCGCTGCGGGCGCAGGACCATCGTGGCCGCCGGGGGCGTGGCCGCCAACTCCATCATCCGGGCGGACCTGAAGGCCGCCTGCGAAAAAGAGGGCTGCACCCTGTATGTGCCGCCCCTTAGTCTCTGCGGCGACAACGGCGCCATGATCGGCGCCCAGGGCTACTACGAATACCTGGCCGGTCGGCGGGGCGGACTGGATCTGAACGCCTACGCCACCATGGACCTGGACGAAAGAGAATAACCAGCAGAACGGCTCAGCCTCTAAAAGAGACTGAGCCGTTTTATGTGTCAAAAAATGCGGGGGTTGTGTCAAAATAGTAGAGATTGGCGGCAGCTTATTGACAGCCCGGGCGGGTAGTGTATAATGTATACTGCAAACTATATATCGGGAAATTTTAAGAGGTGAGCGCATGAAAGCTACGGTGGTCGTGGACAACCGGGGAAGCGGGACCCTTTCGGGTGAATGGGGCCTGTGCATTTACATTGAGTATGGGGAAAAGCGCATTTTGCTGGACACCGGGGCATCCGACCTGTTCGTGCAGAACGCGGAGAAGCTGGGCCTTGACCTGGCGGCGGTGGACGCGGCGGTGCTGTCCCACGCACATTATGACCATGCAAATGGCATGGAGGCGTTTTTCCGCTGCAACAGCAGGGCAAAGTTCTATGTGGGACGCACCTGCGGGGCGGACTGCTACTTCAAGAAGCTGTTTTTGCGGCGGTACATTGGCGTGCCGAAGACCGTGCTGCAGGACTTCCGGGACCGGATCGTGTATGCCGGGAAGGAGCCTATGGAGATCCTGCCGGGGGTGCATCTGGTGCCGCACAAGACGGTGGGACTGGAGCGCGTAGGCCGGCGGGAGAGCATGTACCGCCGGGAGGACGGCCGGTGGGTCCCGGACGACTTTTCCCACGAGCAGAGCCTGGTTCTGGAAACGGAAAAGGGGCTTGTGATCTTCAACAGCTGCTCCCACGGCGGGGCGGCCAACATCATCCGCGAGGTGGCGGGGATGTTCCCGGGTAAGACGGTGTATGCCATCATCGGTGGCTTTCATCTATATAACAAATCCAAGGCAGAGGTGCGGGAGCTGGCAAAGGAGATCCAGCAGACCGGCATCGCCTATGTGTGTACCGGACACTGCACCGGGGAGCGGGCCTACCAGGTGCTGCACCGGGAGCTGGGCGAGAAGCTGCACCTGCTGCAGGTAGGCCTGGTCATGGAATTTTGAAAGAAGAAAACGGAGGAAAACAGAATGCTGAGAATCGAACATCTGACCAAGACATATGGGGAGAAAAAAGCAGTGGATGACCTGAGCCTGCACATTCAGGCGGGGGAAATTTACGGCTTCATCGGCCACAACGGCGCCGGCAAGACTACGACGCTGAAATCCGTGGCGGGTATTTTGCAGTTTGACGGCGGGGAGATCCTGGTGGACGGCAAGTCCGTGCGCACCCAGCCCCTGGAATGCAAAAAGGAGATCGCCTACATCCCCGATAACCCGGACCTGTACGAGTACATGACGGGCATCAAATATCTGAACTTCATCGCCGACATCTTCGGCGTGAGCGCCCAGGTGCGCCAGGAGCGCATCCGCAAGTATGCCGACCTCTTTGAGCTGACGGCGGACCTGGCCCAGCCCATTGCCGCCTACTCCCACGGTATGAAGCAGAAGCTGGCCATCATCTCCGCCTGGCTCCACGATCCCAAGCTCATCATCATGGATGAGCCCTTTGTGGGTCTGGACCCCAAGGCGGCCCACATCCTCAAGGGGATGATGCGGGAGCTGTGCGACGCGGGCGGCGCCATCTTCTTCTCCACCCATGTGCTGGAGGTGGCCGAAAAGCTGTGCGACAAGGTGGCCATCATCAAGGGCGGCAAGCTCATCCGCTCCGGCACCATGGAGGAAGTGAAGGGCGACGACTCCCTGGAGGAGGTATTCCTGGAGCTGGAGGATGAATCATGCTGAAGATCCTGGTAAAAAAGCAGCTGGGGGAGATCTTCCGCAGCTATACATACGACGCAAAAAAGAATCGGGCCCGGTCCAAGGCGGCCACCATCGGATTCTTCGTGTTTTTCGTGGTGCTGATGGTGGGCGTGCTGGGCGGCCTGTTTACCTTCCTGTCCCTGGCTATGTGCGGGGAAATGGCTCAGGTGGGCATGGACTGGCTGTACTTCACGATCATGACGCTGCTGGCGGCGTTTTTGGGCATATTCGGCAGCGTGTTCAACACCTATTCCAGCCTCTACATGGCCAAGGACAACGACCTGCTGCTGTCGCTGCCCATTCCGGTGCGGGTCATTATGGCGGCCCGGCTCATCAGTGTGTATCTCATGGGCCTGATGTACTCCGCCGTGGTGTATCTGCCGGCGCTCATTGTGTACTGGGCCGTGGTGGAGATGTCGGCCAAGACGGTGCTGGGCGGCCTGCTGCTGCTGGTGCTGCTGTCCATTTTCGTGCTGACCCTGTCCTGCGCGTTGGGATGGGTCGTGGCTAAGATCAGCCAGAAGCTGAAGAACAAGAGCTTTATCACGGTGCTGGTGTCCCTGGTGTTCATCGGGGCGTACTACTTCTTCTACGCCAAGGCCCAGAGCCTGCTGGCGGAGCTGCTGGCCAACGCCGTCTACTACGGCGACAGCATCCGCAGCGCAGCCTACCCGCTGTACCTGGTGGGCCGGGTGGCCGTGGGCGACGGCGCGGCCATGGCCATTGTGACGGCGGCGGTGCTGGTGCTGTTTGGCCTGGTGTGGTATCTCATCGCCCGGAGCTTTCTGAAGCTGGCCACCTCCACCGGAGCTGTGGCCAAGAGGGAGTACCGGGAGAAAGCCGTCCAGCTCAAGAGCGTGGACAGCGCCCTGCTGGGACGGGAGCTGGCCCACTTTACCGCCAGCGCCAACTATATGCTCAACTGCGGCCTGGGCACCCTGGGCCTGGTCATCGGCGCGGCGGCGCTGGTGTGGAAGGGCGGCACCTTCCTGCCGATGCTGGAGATGGTGTTTGACGGCAGACCGGGGGCACTGTCGGTGCTGCTGTGCGCGGGACTGTGTACCCTGGTGAGCATGAACGATATGGCGGCCCCCTCCGTGTCCCTGGAGGGCAAGAGCCTGTGGCTGGCCCAGTCCCTGCCGGTGAAGACGTGGCAGGTGCTGCGCGCCAAGCTCAGAATGCATCTGCTGCTCACGGCCGTTCCGGCGGCCCTGTGCGGCGTGTGCGTGGCCATTGTGAGCCCCGCCGCGGCGGCGCAGACGGCCCTGGCCCTGGTGGTGGCGGCGCTGTTTACGGTGCTGTCGGCCCTGCTGGGCCTGTTCCTGGGCCTGAAAATGCCCAACCTCCACTGGACCAGTGAGATCACCCCCATCAAGCAGGGCGGCGCCGTGGCTCTGGCCATGCTCAGCGGCATGGTGTATGCGGCGCTGCTGGCGGGCGGCTTCTTCCTGATCGGCTGGCGCATGGGCTATATGGCCTTTATGGCCGCCTTTGCCGCGGTGACGCTGGCGGCGTGCGTGCTGCTGCTCCGTTGGATCAAAACGAAGGGCTGCGCCGTGTTTGCAAATCTGTGAGGAAAGTAAAATATGGATAACATCATGGAGATCCGCCATCTGCACAAGAGCTTTGGGGATGTGCAGGCGGTGCAGGATCTGAATTTCCGCGTGAAAAAGGGAGAGCTGTTCGCCTTTCTGGGGGTGAACGGCGCGGGGAAATCCACCACCATCAACATTCTGTGCGGCCAGCTGCGCAAGGACAGCGGCAGCGTGCTTATCGGCGGGGCAGACCTGGACCGGGAGCCGGACAGCATCCGGCGGAAGCTGGGCGTGGTATTTCAGAGCTCGGTGCTGGATAAGGAGCTGTCCGTCCGGGACAATCTGCGCAGCCGGGCGGCCCTGTACGGCATCAGGGGCCGGGCCTTTGAATACAGACTGGCGGAGCTGGCGGGGCTGCTGGAATTCAGCGACCTGCTGAAGCGGCCCCTGGGCAAGCTCTCCGGCGGCCAGCGCCGGCGCATCGACATCGCCCGGGCGCTGCTCCACGAGCCGGAAATTCTCATTCTGGACGAACCCACCACGGGGCTGGATCCCCAAACCCGCGCCACCCTTTGGCGGGTCATCGGCCAGCTGCGCCGGGAAAAGGGCATGACGGTGTTCCTGACCACCCACTACATGGAGGAGGCGGCCGAGGCGGACTATGTGGTCATCATCGACCACGGGAAAATTGCTGCTGAGGGCACGCCCCTGACCCTGAAAAATACCTATACCGGCGACTTCATCACGCTCTACGGCGTTACCGAGGAGCAGGTGAAGCGTCTGGAAGGCAGTTACGAGGCCATCCGGGATGCGTACCGGGTGTTCGTGCCGGACACGGCGGCGGCCACGGAACTGATCCTGAAATTCCCGGAGATCTTCCGGGACTATGAGATCACCAAGGGCAAGATGGACGACGTATTCCTGGCCGTCACGGGCAAAAAGCTCACGGGAGGTGAGGAGAAATGACCGGACTGGGCGCGCTGATCCGGCGCAACACAAAGCTGTATTTCAAGGACAAGGGGATGTTCTTCTCCTCCCTCATCACGCCGGTGATCCTGCTGGTGCTGTACGTTACATTTCTGAAAAAGGTGTTTGACGATTCCTTCCGCTCGGCCCTGACGGAGGCCGGAGCGGTGATTTCCGACAGCGTCATTAACGGCGTGGTGGGCGGCCAGTTGGTGTCCTCCCTGCTGGCGGTGAGCTGCGTGACGGTGGCCTTCTGCTCCAACCTGCTGATGATCAAGGACAAGACCAGCGGCGCACGCCACGACCTGACCATCACCCCCGTGCGGCCGGCCACTATGGCTATGGGCTACTACATGGCCAGCCTGCTGTCCACCCTCATTGTGACCCTCACCGCCGCGGCGGTGTGCCTGGGGTATCTGGCCTGGGCGGGCTGGTATCTCACGGCCGGGGATGTGGCCGCGCTGCTGCTGGATGTGCTGTTGCTGACCATGTTCGGCACGGCCCTGTCCTCCTGCATCAATTTTTGGCTCACCACCGACGGCCAGGCCTCGGCGGTGGGGACTATCGTCAGCGCCGGGTACGGCTTCATCTGCGGGGCCTACATGCCTATGTCCAACTTTGGGGAGGGACTGCAGAAGGTGCTGTCCTTCCTGCCGGGCACCTACGGCACCAGCCTCCTGCGCAATCACACCATGGGCGGGGCCTTTGCGGAGATGGAGCGGCTGGGATTTCCCAATCAGGTGGTGGAGGCCATCCGCAGCAGCGTGGACTGCAATCTGTTTTTCTTCGGCCACCAGGTGACAAACGGGCAGATGTATCTGGTCCTGGTGGGCAGCACGGCGGTGCTCATGGGGCTCTATGTGGTGTTCAACCGCCTGGCTGCCCGCCGCAGCGCCCGGTAAGCGTATACAAAAGAGAGAAGCGCCGCTTCTCTCTTTTGTCTTGTCAAGAGGGGAAAATGGGAGAAAAACGGAGAGAGGAAATTTTTGGAAGCGGATATGTATTATGTAAATCGACATTATTTTTACCTGGTGAGGATTTGAAAGGGGGAAAGCGGTGGATAACTCCGGAAGCCATTGAAAACAAAGGAAAGACGCATGTGGAAAACTCTGTGGATAATGTGGATAACAATTTGTAAAATCAAAAAACAGAAAATGTTATGTTAATCTGTCGGAGAGGGGAGAACGCGCACCCGGGAGCGGAAAATGGCGGGAAAGGGAGGTTTTCTCCCTTGTGATTTTGACGAATGCAGACGGGGCGGCGGAGAGCGGCCCGGGACCTGCGGGGAAATAGGGAGAAAAAACGGGAAAGAATACGGACTGTATTCTTTCCGGGCCGATGAAAAAGCGGCCGAAATGCTGTCGCATATTCCGGAAATGTGCTATAATGTTTAAAAAAGAAAGCAGTGAGACAAAAGGGGGATGTCAAAATGTCATTTCAGTACCACATTCGGGAGATGACGGCGGAAACGACTGTGTCCGCCTTTGTGGAGGGTTTTGTCCGCGTGGAGAAATTTCTGCCCTTTTGCCGGCAGTGCGGCAGCTATAACACCCGCTGGACCTGCCCGCCCTTCGACTTTGATCCCATGACCGTCTGGCATGCCTATACGGGGCTGCGGCTGTATGCCCGCATCCTGCAAGCCGACGCACCGGAGCAGCCCCTGGAGGATGCACTGGAGGCGCTGAAGCAGGAAAAGCTGCAGTATCGGGAGCGGCTCCGGCAGTGGGAGCAGGCGACCCCGGGCAGCCAAATGCTGCTGGCGGGCACATGCCACGAATGCCCGGAGTGCGAAAGAACGCAGGGGCGTCCGTGCAAAAGGCCGGAGATGCTGCGCTATTCCATGGAAGCCCTGGGCGGCGATGTGGAGGGCTGCCTGCAGCATTATTTTCATAGACCCATGCTCTGGGGACGGGATGGCAAGGCGCCGGCCTATTATGCGCTGGTAGGCGGGCTGCTGCTGAAGTGACTTCGGTATATTTACGGAAAAACACTCCGGCATTCGTTAGACGGTTTTGGGACGATGAAAGCAGATACAAGAACTCTTTTTCGCCCGGGCGGATAAAAATGAGAGTTGACGGCAAGTAAAAAAGATGGTATAATATCCAGCGTCCGTAAAGGATATGCTTGTGTGGCTCAGTTGGTAGAGCAGCTCACTCGTAATGAGCAGGTCGCCGGTTCGAGTCCGGCCACAAGCTCCAGACTCCCCGCAGATCGTGCGGGGAGTTTTTTGCGCGTTGACAAGGGTCGGGGCCGCGGGTATAATAGATACATGACCCGAAAAGTAAATAGGTCCAGGGATGCTGTACGGCTGTCTGCCGTAAAGCCCGCTATCGGGCAGGAGACAGTTTAAAAGGAAAGGGTAAAAACCCACGCGAACGGCACTGTAGGCGCAAGAATGCACGGAAGCGGCAAAGGCCGCCGGGATGAAAGTCCGCCATTGGAAAGTAAGTTTCCGAGAAGGTACGCTGCAAACGGGGAGCGGATGCTCCGGGGCGCCAGTCAGGAGAATTGCACAGCGGAGGACACCACCGCAGCGGGCGCTTTCTTCGCTACGTCATGATACGCATGAGAGAAGACAAGCACCGGAGCTTCCTGCAAAAGGAAGAGCCGGCGCTTTTGACGCCGCCGGTCTGCAGCAATGCAGGGGGCGGCTTTTTTGCTATGGGATGGGAAGAAGGAGCAACGGGCGGCAAAGAAGACATGGGCAAAAAACACGGACGGTAAAGGAGGAACAAACGATGCGCATCAACTGGTTCAAGGACGAAAATCACCTGGTATACATCAACGGCGCCACCCAACTGGCGGAGCTGGAAAAGACGCTGCATTTCCCCGGTCTGGAGGAGGCGGCCAACGAGCTGCGGCAGCATCCCACGGCGGAGGGCTTTACCATCAAGGGGCCCAAACGCACCAGCGGACGACTGTTCGTGCCGGATCTGGCCTTCGGCGAGCACATCGAGATGGGGGAGAATATTTTCTTCTTCATGGGCGAGATGCAGGAGTGCTATGTGATCTACTGGCCGGATGCGCCGATAGCGAAGTGAAGCCGGGGGCGGGAGACTGCTGAAAAAAGGCATGAAAACGTAAGAATTCTGCGTTTTGAAAACGGATCGCCACGCCAGTCTGCGGACTGGCTCGCAACGACAGGCTATATCTGCACAGGCCCAGCCGCACCGGCTGGGCCTGTGTTTATGCTTTTTAAAATCCTTGCGCCTGCTATATCCCCCGGATGGAGCGTGCAAGCGAGAAGTATCAAAAAAACGATCCCCCGCCGCCCATACGGGCGGCGGGGGATTCAGACTATCAGGGCAGGGGATCAATTGCCGGAGGGCATTTTCCAGGCGTGATGATCCGTGTGGAGCAGATGGTGCGATTTGGCGCTCATGGGCGTGCCCAGGTAATCCCGGTACAGGGCCATGACATCCGGATTCTCGTGGGAGAAGCGGACGGGCTCCGCCTGATCCAGGGCCCACAGTACGCTGCCCCGGCTCTCGGCCAGCTCGATGCCGTCGTGAATGGGCTGGCCGCCGCCGCCGGCACAGCCGCCGGGACAGGCCATGACCTCCACAAAGTCATAGGACACGTCGCCCTTTTCCAGGGCCCGCATAAGCTTGCGGGTGTTGCCCAGGCCGCTGACCACCGCGATGCGGACGGTGCCGGCGCCGGGAATATCGAAGGTGGCCTCCTTCCAGCCGTCCATGCCGCGGACGGCGCGGAATGCGTCGGGATCGGGGTTGCTGCCCGTGACCATGCGGTAGGCTGTGCGCAGGGCGGCATCCATCACGCCGCCGGTGGAGCCGAAGACCACGGCCGCGCCGGTGCCGGTGCCCAGGGGACTGTCAAAGGGGGTCTCCTCCAGGGTGGCGGGGACGATCTGCTCGCCCCGGAACATGCGCACCATCTCCCGGGTGGTGAGCACCACGTTCACATCCGGATCGCCGCAGGCGTCCGTCATATTGGGTAGGGCGCACTCGCTCTTTTTGGACACGCAGGGCATGATGGACACCACGAAAATGTCATGGGGATCCACGCCGATCTTCTCGGCAAAGTAGCTCTTGGTCACGGCGCCGAACATCTGCTGGGGACTCTTGGCCGTGGAGAGGTTGCTCACGAACCGGGGGAACTGGCTCTTTACAAACCGAACCCAGCCGGGGCAGCAGGAGGTGAACATGGGCCAGGTGTAGCGGTCCCGATGGGTGAAACGGTCGATGAACTCCGTGGCCTCCTCCATGATGGTCAGGTCCGCAGCAAAATCGGTGTCGAACACATAGTCAAAGCCAATCTGCTTGAGAGCGGTGACCATGCGCTGGGCGGTGGCAAACTTGGGGTCCAGGTGGTAATACTCCGCCCAGGCGGCCCGGACGGCCGGGGCGATCTGCACCACGGTGATCTTCTTGGGATCGGCCAGGGCGTCGAAGACCTTGCCGGTATCGTCCCGCTCCTGCAGGGCGCCCACGGGGCAGTGGGTGATGCACTGGCCGCAGAAGGTGCAGTCGGAATCCCCCAGGCGGCGGGTCTTGCCCACGCCGATGGTGGTGTGGGAGCCGGTGCCCATCAGGTCCCAGATGTTCATGGTCTGGATCTTGTCGCACACCTGCACGCAGCGCATGCAGCGCACGCAGCGGTTCTCAATGCGCACCACGGGGTTGGAGAAATCGTCCTCCGTCTTTTTCAGGTCCTTGATGTAGTGGTCGCCCAGGAGGTTATAGTCGTTGGTGAGCTTTTGCAGCTTGCAGTTGCCGCTGCGGGTACACTTGGTGCAGTGGGTGTCGTGCTGGCTCAGCAGCAGGCGCATATTCACCCGGCGGGCCTCCCGGGCCCGGGGGGAGTTGGTATGCACCACCATGCCCTCGGCCACTACGTTGTCGCAGGAGGGGATCAGGCGCGGGTAGCCCTCGATCTCCACCATGCACAGCCGGCAGGCGGCGATCTCATTGATGCCCTTGAGGTAGCAGAGGGTGGGGATCTGGATGTTCACGGAGCGGGCCGCCTCCAGAATGGTGGTGCCCTCCGGCACGGAGACCGGCTTTCTGTCAATGATGAGGTTTACCATTTGTCAACTCGACCTCCTTTGAAGATGCCATAGCCGTAATGGTCGCACCGCAGGCAGCGAGAGGCCTCGGTAACGGCGCCCTCGTGGGTCAGGCCGCACTCGATGTCCTCAAAATCGCACTTGCGCTGGCAGGCTTCCCGCTCGGTGGTGTTGATGCGGCCGTGGGGCGGGCGGTTATTCAGCATGGGGCTGGGAATGTCAACATCCACGGTGATCTCGTGGCGGTAGCCCAGGTGCTCGTCAATATTAGCGGCGGCTACCTTGCCGGCGGCAATGGCACGGATGGCGGTGGCGGGGCCTGTGACGCAGTCGCCCCCGGCGAAGACGTTATCCATGTCGCCCACCTGACCGGATAGACCGGCCACAAAGGCGCCGCGCTTAATGGGCACGCCGGCGGCGTCGAAGCCGCTGATCTCAATACCCTGGCCGATGGCTACCACAATGATGTCCGCATCGATGCGGACCTCGTCCAGAGCGGCGTTGTGGGGCCGGGGCCGGCCGGCCTTATCCGCCTCGCCGATAAGCTGGGGCTGGACCCACAGGGCCTTGGCTACGCCGTCCTCATCGGCCTCAATACGGACCGGGGCGGCCAGGGTCATGATCTCGGCCCCCTCGGCCATGGCGCCGGTGACCTCGTCGGGCAGAGCGGTCATATCCTCAATGCGGCGGCGGTACACGCAGGTGACCTTTTCGGCACCCAGGCGGATGGAGCTGCGGGTGACGTCCATAGCCACGTTGCCGCCGCCGATGACCACCACCTTCTTGCCGGTGAAATCGGGCATGATGTCGTCGCCGATGGCCCGGAGCATCTCCACGGCGGACATGACGTTCTTGCTGTCCTCCCCGGGGATGCCGGTCTTTTTATCCTGGTGGGCACCGATGGCGATATACAGGCAGTCATACTGCTTTTGCAGATCCTCCAGCCAAATATCCTTGCCCACGGTGACGCCGGTATGTACCTCGATCCCCAGGGACAGGATGGACGCGATCTCATCGTCCAGCAGGTGCCGGGGGAAGCGATAGCTGGGGATGCCGTAGCGAAGCATGCCGCCCAGCTGCTTGGCCTCCTCAAACACGGTGACCTTGTGGCCCATGAGAGCCAGATAGTAGGCGCAGCTGAGGCCGCTGGGGCCGCCGCCCACGATGGCAACGGTTTTGCCCGTGGCAGGGGCACATTCGGGCTGGGGCACATCCCCGGCGTGATCCACGGCGTAGCGCTTGAGCCCGCGGATATTGATGGCATCGTCGATCATATTCCGGCGGCAGCGGGCCTCACAGGGATGCTCGCAGATATAGGCGCAGGCGGTGGGGAAGGGGTTATCCTTGCGGATCAGGCGCACGGCGTCGGCGCAGCGATCCTCGCCCACCAGGGCCATGTAGCCGGGAATATCTACTCCGGCGGGGCACAGGGCCACGCACGGAACAGGGTACTTCAGCCCGGCCAGGCAGCGCTGATGGAGGATGTGCTCCTCGTAGTCGTCCCGGAAGCCTTCCAGCCCGTCTACCACCAGGCGCGCGGCGTCCCGGCCGATGGCGCAGTCCGCCGTGTTTACGATGGTGCGGGCGGTCTTCTCAATGGTGACCAGGGTATTCATAGTGGCTGTGCCGGAGAGAACCTGCTCCAAAAGCAGGGCCAGCTGCCCCAGGCCGATACGGCAGGGCACGCATTTGCCGCAGCTCTGGGCATGGCAGAGCCGCAGAAAGCTCAGCGACATGTCCACCGGGCACAGACCCGGAGGGCTGGCGGCGATCCGGCGCTCCACATCACGATAGAGATTCTCCACCACAGTCTCGGCCTTGCTGGGAGACTTGATATCCAATCTGCTCATTCGCGACCAACTCCTTTTCTGATTATATAATATTAGAATGGCACAAACGGACGGGAATGTCAATTAATTCGAAAAAGTTCTTAATATGTATTTTTTTTATTAAAATACACGGGAAAACATGGTAAAAAAGTTTTGGGAAATTTTCGGGGAAAAAAGAAAAGAATTCGGAAAAAACGAAAAGTTTGCCAAACTTTTTCCGAAGATTGATAAAAAAATAATTTAAGACTCCGGAAAGATATTTGTCGAATTTTGTCGAAAACAAGCAACAAGTAATCGTAGAAAATTGCTAAAATTTGCTTGAAAACGACACTGAAATATGGTATATTATATGCAAGGCAAGGGAGGGCTGTTGAGGAAGAATGGATTATGCGCTGAAAATTTAATATGTAAGGACGAGGGAGAATATGGAAAACAAGGCAAGCGTTGTTTTAGCAGACGCAAGCGAGGAGTATCGAACGATACTGAAGAAGACCATGGAGAGTACAGGGGAATTCCAGGTGGTTGGAAGCACCGGCTCCGGGGTGGAGGCGCTGCGACTGGTTCAGCAGCTGTATCCGCAGCTGCTGATCATGGATCTGGTTTTGCCGGAGTTGGACGGATTCGGCCTGCTCAAGCAGCTGCAGAGCATGGGGGACCGGGCACCCAAGACCATTGTGGTGTCTGCGTTCTGCGTGCAGCGCACTGTGAGCCAGGCGGTGAAGATGGGCGTGTGGTACTTTTTATCCAAGCCCTGCAGCGAAGAATCCTTACTGGAGCTGATGCGTCAGGCGGCCCAGTCCCAGCAGGAGACCGGGGATTTTTCCCCGGCTCTGGAAGGGCAGGTGACAGCGATCATCCATGAGATCGGTGTGCCGGCGCATATCAAGGGATATCAGTACCTGCGGGAGGCCATTTTGATCGCCGTGCAGGACATGGACGTTATCAACGCGGTGACCAAGGTGCTGTATCCTGAGGTGGCCAGCCGATTCTCTACCACGCCATCCCGAGTAGAACGGGCGATCCGCCATGCCATTGAAGTGGCGTGGGACCGCGGGGATCTGGAGACCCTGCAGAAGTATTTCGGATACACCGTGAACTCGGCGAAGGGTAAGCCTACAAATTCGGAATTTATTGCTATGATCGCAGACCGGCTGCAGCTGAAGCTGCGGCGCAGCCGGGCCTGAAGCATGGCAATGCCACGGACGTACACCAGCGCATGCGCCCGACGGATAAACAGTCTCTGCCTATAATGAAATCACGCACCCGATATATGATCGGGTGCGTGATTTTTATGCTTGGTATCCATATTATTGCTCGGTGGCGGATTCTGATTCGTTCTCCTCATATTCCGCGGGCTTGCCCTTGTAGATGTTCTGCATCTCCCGGTCCACCTCAAATACCGCTTCAGAACACAGGCGCAGGCGGTTGGCGTCCGCCTGGGAGAAGGCGCGGGTGGATTTATACCGCAGCTCGTGCTCCAGGCTGGCCCACATATCCATAGCGATGGTGCGCAGCTGGATCTCCACCGGCAGGTGCAGCGTGCCCTCGGAGATGACAATGGGCACCTCCACGATCAGGTGCAGGCTGCGGTAGCCGGAGGGCTTGGGAGTCTTTATGTAGTCCACCTCCTGGATCACCCGGAAGGATTCGTTCCGGGTGAGAAGGCTGCGCAGGTAATAGATGTCGTCCAGATAGTTACAGATGATGCGGATGCCGGCCACATCCTGGACATAGGCGTAGATGTTGTCTATGGTGACGTCGTGGCCCCGGCGCTGGAGTTTCTCCACAATGGAGTCCAGGGTCTTGATGCGGTACTCGATGTGGTGGATGGGCGAGTGGTCATTGAGGGTGGCAAATTCCTCATCCAGGATCTCCATCTGTGCCACGGCTACCTTCAGGGCGCTGCGGTACAGGTGGTTCACCCGCACCATGCCTTGGGCCAGTTCCATCTCCTGCTGGGGTGTGGAGTTGGGCAAATGTATGTTTTTCAGGGACGGACGGTTGGGTTTTTCGACCATCATGGCTGTTGCTCCTCCTTGCCCTGCGGGCAAAATTCTATCCTCGGGACATATTATACCATAGATGAAGGATAAATGTATGAATAATTTGTGTTATTTGCAAAAAAACGCAGCAGGCAATTTGCCTGCTGCGGCTGAAGTGATTTGTCAGCGGATACCTGCCAGGAAGCAGGTGGGGTCTTTTTTCAGCTGTTCCCGGCCCCAGCGGAGCATATCCGCCACGCTCACACAGGAGGTGACAACGCCGCGCTCCCAGCGCTCCGCCGTAACGGACTGCAGAAATTCGTCCGGGCAGGCGGTGCGGACATAGTAGGGATGGGCCTCGTCCGTGTTGCTGACGGCGGCGGGGGCCATGGCCTCCGTGTAGAAGCCGTTTTTGCCCGCCAGAATGTCCAGGCAGTCCTCCACGGCGTTGAAGGCGGTGGGATAGCGCCCGGCGCCCTGACCGAAGAAGCTGTGGCGGCCGATCTTCTCCCCGTAGTAGGTGATGAGGTTGAAGTTTTTGGGCACGGCGGCCTCCAGGTCATGGCTGGCCACAAGGGTGGGCTCGATGAAGGCGCAGACGCCGCCTTCTGCGGCCTTGGCGGTGGCCAGGAGCTTGCACACAAAGCCATGGGCCTGGAACGCCCGGATGTCCCCGTCGGTGACGGTGCGGATGCCGAACATGGGGATATCCTCCTCCCGGAGGAGGGCGTCAAAGGCGATGTTGGCGGAAATGGTCAGCTTGCGGCGCACATCGTCGCCGTCAATGTCGGCGGAGGGATCCGCCTCGGCATAGCCCAGCTCCTGGGCTTGCTTTAGAATCTCCGGGAAGGACACGGGGGCGGCGTGCATAGCGTCCATGATGAAATTGGTGGTGCCGTTCATGATGCCGCCCAGCTCGGTGATGGCGTCCAGCCGCTTGCAGCGCTCCAGATTCACAAGCCAGGGGATGCCGCCGCCCACGGCGGCGGTGCAGCGGAGGGACACGCCGTTTTCCGCAGCCAGCTGGGTCAGCTCGGGGTAAAAGGCGCTGATGACAGCCTTGTTGGCGGTGACCACATGCTTGCCCGAGCGCAGGGCGGCGCAGATATACTCATAGGCTGGGTGCAGGCCGCCCATGACCTCGATGACGATGCCGATGGCGGGGTCGTCGGTAATGGCGGCCATGTCTGTCACCGCCAGGGCGCCCAGCTCCGGCCGGGGACGGCGCACCAGCACCTTGGTGACGGCGAGATCCGTCCGCTCCGCACAGAAGTCCAAAATGCCGCCGCCTACCACGCCGCAGCCCAAAAGACCGATGTTCATAAAAATAACCTCCTCCGGGTTCGTTTTTTCTGCCCTCATTCTATAAGAATCCGCTTGGGATGTCAACAGACAGAACGGAGAACAGAAGCACCAGGCCCCGCACTGCGGGCTGGGCCTGAAATGAAAAGCCTTCCGTTTTTCGGCATTTTTCAGCCCCGCACCGGGTGCGGGGCTGAAGATGATCCGAATTCAGTTTTCCATCGGGGCGGTAGCGATCCACTGGCCCTGGCGCACCTGCACCTCGCTGCGCTCCAGGGCGGCCAGAAGCTCCGGCTTCAGGCGGATGCGGCCCTTTTGAAACAGCAGGGTAATGGTGGAGCCGGCCAGCTCAAAGTAACCCTTTTCTTCACCACGGCGCACGGGCCGGTTTTCCCGGAGGTTCACAATGCCGCCCACCACCAGGGCGCCGATCTCCGTTTGCACCACGGGGCCGAAGTGGTCTGTTTCCAGCAGCGTCCAGCTGCGGCGGTTGAGGACGAAGACGGGATACTTCTCGCAGGCGATGGGCTGCACGCTGTGCAGCATGCCGGGGATAAAGTGGTTTTCCCCCTGGAAACCATCGTCGATGTAGCAGTAGTGGTGGTAATCCGAGGGGCACAGGCGTAGCACCAGGCAGTCTCCGCCGGTGAAGCGGGCGGCCAGGTCCGCGTCCTGAAGCAGGTCGTGGAGACGGTAGTGGGAGTCCTTGATGGCAAAGCTGCTGTCTTCCCGGATGGGGTAGGCGCTGAGCCAGCCGTCACAGGGGCTGATGAGGTGAGAGGGCTCGGCGTCAAAGTCAGGGGCCTCCCGGGTGCGGAGAAAGAGATCCCGGTAGGTTTGGAAGCTTTTCCGCTGCGCCTCCGTCAGATGGATGCCGCAGCGCCGGGCGTAGGGGCCGATCAGGGGCCGGGACAGGCGGGAGCGGAGAAACGCCACCGCCAAACGGTCGGCATGAGTGGCATGGATGCCCTTGAGCAGCAGCCGGCCCGGAACGGTCCCATACAGAAAGCGGACGAAGCCGGAATGGCCGCTCACGGCTTCACCCCCAGCAGCACGATGACCAGCTCGCCGCAGCCCACAAGGATCATGAGGATCTTACCCGGCAGGTGAGGCTTCACCAGCTGGAAGGGGGTCAGAAAGGCCACGGCCATCACCACCAGCAGCGCCGCGCCTAGGATGGGCAGGGGGCCGTGCAGCAGCCGGGCCAGGCCCAGGACTGTGGGCAGAAACAGGGCCACGGTGGTGACGGGCAGGCCCAGATACACCTCTCGCTGGCCGCCGGTGGCGTCCTGCCGCTCCTCCTCGTCCACGTTGAACCAGGCCAGGCGGATCAGCGCCGCCAGCACATACAGCCCCGCCGCCAGGGCGGCATAGAGCGCGCCGTGGGCTGCGGCGTAAACCGTGACGCCTGGCAGCACGCCGAAGCAGATGAGGTCGCTGAGCGAGTCGATCTGTACGCCGAAGCGCTTCTCCTGCGGGGTCCGGTTCTTTTTCGTGGAGGCGATCTTCCCGTCGAACATATCGCACAGGCCTGCCAAAAGCAGGCACAGCAGCGCCCAGGGGATCCGCCCACCCATGGCGAAGCCAATGCCCGTGAGGCCCGTGAGCATCCCGATATAGGTCAGAAGCACCGTATAATTGTAAACACCTAACATTGCGTATGAATTCCCTTCCCGTTTTTCCGGCGGACAGCGATCCGCCGAATCCTTATAGATTCATTATAGCATATAGTGCGGATTCTGAACAGTGCGGATTTCCATTTACCAAAAACAGGGCCGGGGCGTAATAGCCCCGGCCCTGTTTGCCGCGATAAAATGGGGTGCGGAGAAGGAGATCAGAACAGCTCCTTCTTTCTTGCGACGAATACGCCGCCGGTCAGAGCCAGGATGGCCAGGCCCGCATACAGCACCACGCCGGTATCGCCGGTGGCGGGCGCCTTGTAGCCCAGGTTGGTCATCAGAGAGGTGATCTCCGCATCCGTCAGGCCGATGGCCTTCATATAGTCCTTGGCGCCCTGCTGCAGGTCGGCCTTGGACAGATCCTCCACGCCAAAGGCGGTCTGGAGGGTCTTGATGATGTTGCTCTCGGCGATGGCGGTATACTTATCGGTGCCGGGCTCCACGCCGTAGTAGTTATAATAGGTGGTCATATAGTCGTCCACTACCTCGCTGAAGGTGGCGCCCATGAGGCACTCCAGCAGGGCATTGACGAAGCCGGCCCGGTCCTTGCCCTCGGTGCAGTGGACATAGTAGACGCCCTTGTTCTCGGCAAAGAAGCGCAGACCGTCCGCCAGGCCGGCCTGGAACTCGGGAGCGGTGAAGTCCACGCCCAGGTTCAGGTAAATGACCTTCTGGCCGGCATAATAGCTGTCGGCGAAGCCCTCGTAAGCCTTGGCATCTGCCTCGCTGTCCGCCAGGTTCATAATGACGGTGACGCCGGCCTTCTTCAGCGCGGCATCGGCATAGCCATTGCGGCCCAGCTCAGGATTGATGGGGGAGGAGCCGCGGTAGAGCACGTTCTTGCCCATGCCGGTGGTGGCCACATTGCGGAAGTTGGCAAACTCCTCATCCGTCAGGTCGGGATAGTCCGCCCGGCCGTTGGTGCGCTGCAGCTCGTGGAGGATATACTCCGCCCGGTAGCCGTCCTTCTCCGCCATGGTGAAGGTGACCTCCACGGGATAGGTCACGCCCTCCCAGGCGGTCCAGTACCAGTTCTTATCCTCGTCCGTGTGCTTCACGGCCAGCTCATAGGTCTCGGCAAAGTTGCCCATGTTGATGGCCATGCTCACATAGCCTGTGGGATTGCCGTCCTCGCCCTTCTCCACGATGATGGCGGGCTCGCCGGAATCCACATAGGAATAGGTGGGGATCACGGGCAGGGTCAGGGTCTTGCCCAGGAACTCTACGGTGACCAGGTCGCCCCAGTTAAATCCCATGTCGCCCATGAAGTCCTCGGCCTTGCAGTCGGTATAGACGTTGCCGTACTTGGTCATCCAGATGTTGGCATCCAGGCCGCCGATGGTGATCTTGCCGTCGTCCTCATCGGGAGGCAGGAGGATGGTCATGCGGCCATCGGGCTCGGCATACTCCTGGCCCACAACGCCGCCCAGGACGGTGGTGATATACTCCATGACGATCTCGTCCAGAGCCAGGCCGGTGTCGAACTGGCTGGAGGCGGCCGCGAAGGCATAGTAGGTGTCGCCGCCGGCGGCGGTGAAGTTATTGGTGATCACGGCGTAGGTCTGATCGGGATCGAAGGCCTGGCCGTTGATGCTCTCGATGGTGACGCGGTTGATGCTCTTGGGACCGTAGTAGGTGGAGCCGGGATAGGTGTCATCGGCCTTATCATAGTCCTTGGTGCAGTCCACAGTCAGCTCCATGCCCGCCGTCTGGGGGAAGCCGCCCAGGGAGATGGGCGTGCAGAAGGTGGAGGCCTCCAACGCCTCCAGCAGCTCACTGCCCTTGACGTATACCACGGCCAGGGTGTTGCCGAAGGGCAGAACGGTGGTCACGTCCGCCTTGGAAATATCCCCTGCGTGGATCCATGCCCGGATGCCGCCGCCGTTGGTGATGGCCACGGCATTGGTCATGTCAACGCCGGGGGCCTTGGTCTCGATGGCCCACATCATGGCGTCGGTGATGAGGTTGCCCAGGTTGGTCTCCTGGGTGCGGTTACCCGGCTCCTTGTCGCCGTTGAGCTCCACCTCGGACTTGGCGAACACGGCGCTGAACTCCGCGTCGATGGGATCCATAATGGCCTTGGCGGCAGCGGCCACCTTGGCGTCCTCGTACTCATACTGGCCCAGGTCCAGCATGTCGCTGCCTACAATCTCCTTGGTCTTGTTGTCGATGACCAGGGCGCCCACATAGGCCAGCTTCGTGCCGGTGGACTGGATGGGCAGCTCATAGTAGGGGTTATCGATATAAGTGGGGTTGCCGTCCTCGTCCACGCCGGTCTGGAGCTTTTCGGCGCCGGCCAACATCAAGGAATGGGAGTGGCCGTCGATGACGAAGTCGATGCCGGAGACATCTGCCAGCAGGTTATAGGAGGTGTTGAATCCGGAGCTGCTGTCTACACCCAGGTGGGACAGGCAGATCACCACATCCGCGCCCAGGGACTTCAGGTTGTCCACCTGGGCCTGGGCGACATCGTTCATATCCTCCTCACCTATGAAGGTCAGGCCCTGGATCAGGGCGGGGTTGGCCTTGGTCTGTGTCTCGGGGGTCTCCAGGCCGAAGAAGCCGATCTTCACGCCGCCCTTTTCGATGATGGTGCTTGCGCCAAAGATGGCCTTGCCATCCTTATTGACGTTGGAGCACAGCACCCGGAAGTTTGCATTGGCCATGTTCTGCATTAGCTGCTCGTAGCCGTAGTCAAACTCATGGTTGCCGATGGTGGCCACATCGTAGCCGGCGGCGTTCATCATGGTCACGGCGTCGGCGCCCTTGTGGACGCTGACATAGATGGTGCCCTGGCTGTAGTCGCCGGCGTCGGCCAGGATGACATCGGCGCCCCGGGCCTCAAGCTCGGCCTTCAGCGCAGCCACCTTGGCGTACTTGGCGATGTCGCCGTGCACATCGTTGGTGTGCAGGATGACGGTGTTGCCGGCCAGATCCTGCTCCACCGGGTCTGCCCAGGCCGTGGTCACCATCAGAGACAGCGCCATGACTACGGACAGAAGCAGTGCTAAAACTTTCCGCATGGTTCTTTTCCTCCTTTAAAATTCAGAAACGCATTCGCGTTCCCCTGTATCTTTTATCATACAGGATTTTTCTCAAAAAGGAAATCTTTTTGGAAAATTGATGCACCAAAAAATTAGGAGTGGAATTATGCAATATGCACAAAAACTGAGGAAAATAAAACCGGAAATTTCGACAAATTTTGACCGGCAAGTTCAAGTTTCCAGAAGAAGGTCGCACCGCTCCGGCAGAGAAAAGGCCTGGAAATACTGCTCCTCCAGGGGGATCCAGCGGTCCACAAACTGCCGGAGCTTCTCCGGGCCGCTGCGCGCCTCTATGCGGCGCAGCTGCTCCCGGGGATCCACGGTGAGGAAGATCCGCAGGTGGTAATAGGGCCACAGGGCCGGGTGGCAGGCATAGGAGCCCTCCACAATGGTCAGCCGGGCGGGCGGGACTGAAACGGCCTGTCCCAGGGACTGCCGGGCGCAGAGGTAGGGCCGGTAAACCACGGCCTCGCCTCGGGCGGCGGGCAGCAGCACCTCCTGCAGGAAGCGCTCATGATCCACATTTTCCCCGGGGGTCTGCAGCCGCTCCGGGGTGCGCTGGTGGGGTTGGAGAAAGAAGTCGTCCATGTGGAATACCCGGCAGGGCAGCTCCGCCTGCAGCCGGGCGGCCAGGGTGGTTTTTCCGGAGCCGCAGCGGCCGTCAATGGCTACCAGTACCCGCTCCTGCCGGTCCAGCAGTCCCCGGATGGCATCCGGCACCGAGTCGATGACGGGGCAGACGGGTGTGGGGCTTTGCGAAAAATTGGGATTCGTCATGGTCAGATCCTCCGGAGGTAAAATGGTTTGCGAATAAGCTCCGCGTGTCCAGTATACCCCGCCCCGGCGGCACCGTCAACCGGGGGGGATACCTCCTGTCATTCCGAGGAGCGAAGCGACGTGGGAATCCGTGGTGTTTATGCTGCCAATCTCCGCGAAATGTGTAACGCATGCGTGTTAGAAACGGATTGCCACACCAGTCTGCGGACTGGCTCGCAATGACAGGGCTTTCT
The DNA here is from genome assembly GCA_945868085.1 of uncultured Oscillibacter sp. Taxonomy (GTDB): domain Bacteria; phylum Bacillota; class Clostridia; order Oscillospirales; family Oscillospiraceae; genus Vescimonas. Next base: position 507 of record CAMBKF010000026.1, on the reverse strand, counting down.
GACAACAGGAGAGGAGAGGCTTCTTTCGAAGCCTCTCCTCTGTGCTATTGGATTTTGCCGGGGATGTGGCGGTCAGCTGCGGCGCTTCTTGGAACGGATCAGCGCGGCGCCGGCCAGAGCCGTGACGCTCATGAGGGACACCCAAAGCACCATGGCGCTGTTATCGCCGGTGGCGGGCTTATCGGGGGTGTCGGGCGTGGGCTTATCCGGATTATCCGGCGTGGGATTATCGGGATTATCCGGCGTGGGATTATCCGGGTTATCCGGGGTAGGCTTATCGGGATTATCCGGGGTAGGCTTATCGGGATTGTCCGGATCCACAGGCGTGATGACTGCCTGGCAGACATCGCACTTGCCGTCATGGTCAGCGTCCACATGGCCGGTGGCGGGGATGGCCCGGGTCTCGGTTGCACCGCAGGTGCAGGAGCGGGTCTCCACGCCGTCTGTGGTGCAGGTGGCGGGAGTGGTCACGGCCCAGTCACCGAAGGTGTGGCCGGTGGCGGGGAT
>CAMBKF010000025.1 GCA_945868085.1 uncultured Oscillibacter sp. | reverse complement strand
CCCGGGGCGAGCTGCCCAACGACGAGATGTATATGTCCGGCCGCAGCCTGTTCCCCCTGACCATCGAGATGTGCCACCGGATTTCCCGCCAGTTCCAGGGCAAGATGCGCATTTCCTTCGCCGGCGGTGCGGAATACTTCAACTGCGATAAGCTCTTTGCCGCCGGTATCTGGCCCATTACCGTGGCCACCACCATCCTCAAGCCCGGCGGATACAACCGCCTGCTCCAGATGGTGGAAAAGGTGGAGCCCATGACCTATAAGGCATTCGACGGCACCGACACCGAGGCCATCTGCGAAATGTCCACCGCTTCCCACACGGACTATCACCATGTCAAGCCCATCAAGCCCCTGCCCAAGCGCAAGAGCGAGAAGAACGTCCCCTGGATCGACTGCTTCAGTGCCCCCTGTAAGGGCGGCTGCCCCATCGAGCAGGACATCCCCGAGTATGTGGAGCTGTGCCGCAAGGGTCTGTATGGCCCCGCCCTGAAGCTCATCACCGAGAAGAACCCCCTGCCCTTCCTCACGGGTACCATCTGCGCACACCGCTGTCAGAACAAGTGCACCCGCAACTTCTATGAGGAGTCCGTGCAGATCCGCGACACCAAGCTGGTGGCGGCTCAGAACGGCTACAATGCCCTGATGGCCTCCATCAAGAAGCCCACCAAGGTCGCCGGCAAGAAGGCCGCCATCATCGGCGGCGGCCCCACCGGTATCGCCGCGGCCTACTTCCTGGGCCGGGCCGGCATTGAGACCACCATCTTTGAGCGCGAAGCTTGCCTGGGCGGCGTGCCCCGGCATGTGATCCCCTCCTTCCGCGTGGCCAACGAGACCATTGAGAAGGACATCGCCCTGATGCAGAAGTACGATGTGGAAGTCAAGTGCGGCGCCCCTGCGCCCTCTGTTGACGAGCTGAAGAAGATGGGCTACACCCATATTCTCTTCGCTGTGGGCGCCTGGAAGCCCGGCAAGCTGGACATCCCCGGCGACGTGGCCGGTGCCATCCAGTGGATGAAGGGCGTAAAGGCCGGCAACATCGCCGTAGCCGGCAATGTGGTCGTGGTCGGCGGCGGCAACACCGCCATGGACGCGGCCCGTCTGGCCAAGCGCAGCGGCGCCAAGAACGTGACCCTGGTGTATCGCCGCACCAAGAAGTATATGCCCGCCGACGAACATGAGCTGGCCCTGGCCCTTCAAGATGGCGTTGCCTTTGCCGAGTTGGCCGCTCCCGTGGCCCAGGCGGACGGCGTGCTCAAGTGCGAGCAGATGAAGCTGGGCGAGGCCGATGCTTCCGGCCGCCGCAGCCCCGTGGGCACCGGCGAGTTCTTCACCGTGCCCTGCGACCTGGTCATCTCCGCTGTGGGTGAGCAGGTGGACGACGCTCTCATGAGCGCCAACGGCATCGAGCTGGACAAGAAGGGCCGTCCCGCCTTCAAGACCAATGTGGAGGGCGTGTACGCCGCCGGTGACGCCACCCGCGGTCCTGCCACCGTGGTGGAGGGCATCGCCGACGCCGCCCGGTTTGCCGAGGAAGTCATCGGCGCGGCCCACACCTATGAGATCCCCGCTGAGGCCTATGTGACCAAGGCCGACGCCATCGCCAAGAAGGGCACCCTTATCATGAGCAAGGATGCCTGCTGCGAGGGCAAGCGCTGCCTGCAGTGCCACACCGTGTGCGAAAACTGCGTGGACTCCTGCCCCAACCGGGCAAACGTCGCCATTGCCATGGCCGACGGCAGCCACCAGATCGTCCATGTGGACAAGATGTGCAACGAGTGCGGCAACTGCACCCAGTTCTGCCCCTATGCCTCCGAGCCCTGCCACGACAAGTTCACCCTGTTCCAGACCGCGGAGGACATGGTGGATTCCCAGAACGCCGGCGTGCTGTTCCTGGGCGGCGACATGGTTCGCGTGCGCACCTTCGGCGAGCCCAAGGACTATGACCTGTCCAAGGCCAACGACCTGCCCGCCGACCTGGAGAAGCTGATCGTCACCCTCCGTGACAAGTACAGCTACCTGTTTGCCTGATCCCCAAATCAAAAAAGGAGAGAGCCACCCGGCTCTCTCCTTTTTTGTTATCTCACGCCCCGATCAAAAACCGCAGCTGCTGCACCGCCTCCCACACCCGGCGGCGGGCCTCGGCCACGTTCTCCTGGGCCCGGACGATCTGATCCTGCACCATCCAGTCCACGAAAAAGTTGTCGCAGAACATGTCCACGAACCGGGTCAGCCCGTCAAAATTCACCTGGATGTCCACATACATCTGCACGTCCGCCAGCTCCCGGCTGAAGTCCTGCAGCTCCTGCTGGGCGTACTGCATGGCCTGCTGGGCGTCGTCCATTTTCGAGTGCTTGAGCAGGCTGCTGAGAAAGCCGCCGCCCAGCATGTCCCACACGCCCAGGCCCCGGGCGGTCTTCAGGTGGCCCATGGCCTCGTCCAGGGCGTCCAGCGCCCGGTTTCCGGCCTCGATGGCCTCCCGGATCTCGGTGTTTCTGTCCTTCATGGTCGGTCCTCCCTTTCTTTCCCGGCGCAGCCGTTGCCAAATGGCCCGCCCTCTGTTATACTGGTCAAAAATACTGCAAAGGAGCGTTTGCTATGTTTTTGGATTTTTCTTCCATCTCCGAGGTAGCCGTGCCCCATTTCAAGGGCGGCGAGGGCCAGGCCCTGGTTCGCAAATTTGAGGACCAGCAGGGGAAAATCCTGATCCTCACCCTGCCCGCAGGCAGCACCATCGGCCACCACATCCATGAGGGCAGCTTTGAGGTGATGCACTTCCTCTCCGGGGAAGGCGTATGCACCGACGACGGCGAGCCCGTCGCCGTCCGCCCCGGCATGACCCATTACTGCGCCCCGGGCCACAGCCACAGCGTGGTGAACACCGGTACGGAGCCCCTGGTGATCCTGGGCGTGGTGCCCAACGTGATTTAACCACATTTTCGGAGAAAAAGCAATGGTTTCCCGGTAAATGGCGCTGCTGCGGCAGCGAGGCGGCGCAGACACAGAAAGAGGAGGAACGGGCCATGTTTACAGGAGAGCACTTCATTTGGATCGCGCTGTGCGCGGCGTTCATCGCCGCCATGACGCTCATCAGCCATAAAAGGAACTGGTCCCTGCGCCGGGCCGGGTGCGTTATGACCGGCATCTGCATTGTCAGCGAGGTCAGCAAGATCATGAGCAATATGCAGGCCAGTCCTTACGGCGGCATGGTCCTGGACCCCCTGTCCCTGCCCTTTCACCTGTGCAGCCTGATGATCTTCGCCGTGGCCTATATCACCTTCGGCCGGGAGGGCCGGGGCAAGCAGGCGGTCATAGATTTCATGGCCGTCATGGGCACCCTGGGCAGCTTCTGCGCTATTATGATCCCCACCAACGGCACGGATTTCACCCAAATCGATGCCTATCAGTGCTTTGTGTACCACGCGGGGCTGCTGTGGTTCAGCCTGTATCTGCTGATTTCCGGCCGGGCCAGGCTAGGCGGCCGGGCCCTGCTGCGGAACCTTGGCCTCCTCACAGGGCTGGCTTTCGGGATGCTCTATGTGAACGGGGCCCTGTCGGCCTACGGGACAAACTTCATGTACCTGGTGCGGCCGCCCATGGAGGGCCTGCCGTATTTGAATCTGGAGCAGGGCTGGTACGTCTATTTCCTGCGCCTGATGGCCCTGGGCGCAGCGCTGGTGACGCTGTTTCACCTGCCGTTCCTGCTGCACGCGCGCAAAAAGCGGACAGAGACTCCACAAAAGGAAACAACCGCCGCGCGATGAAGCACAGCCCCTATACATCAAAAAAATGCTTGCCACCGAAGGGTGGCAAGCATTTTTTCTTGTTTCACAGCCGCTTTTCCAGGTTCTCCCGGATGGCAGCGATAAATTCCCCGCTGGTAACGGCCCGGGCCGTGACGCCCTCATCCACCAGGCCCACCAGATCCTTGGTCATGGTGCCCCGGTTCAGGGTGTCAAAGCAGGCCCCCTCCAGCTGATCCGCGAAATTCTCCAGGTCAGCCAGTCCGTCCAGCTGGCCCCGCTTGCGCAGGGCGCCGGTCCAGGCGAAAATGGTAGCCATGGGGTTGGTGGAGGTAGCCTCCCCCTTCAGATGCTTGTAATAGTGCTTGGTGACGGTGCCGTGGGCGGCCTCATATTCCGTGGTGCCGTCCGGCGCCACCAGCACGGAAGTCATCATGGCCAGGCTGCCGAAGGCGGTGGAGACCATGTCGCTCATGACGTCGCCGTCGTAGTTCTTGCAGGCCCAGATGAACCCGCCCTCGGAGCGGATGACCCGGGCCACGGCGTCGTCGATGAGGGTATAGAAATAGGTGATGCCCAGCTTCTCAAAGTCGGCCTTATAGTGCTCAAATTCCTCCTCGAACACCTTCTTGAACTCGCCGTCATAGACCTTGGCGATGGTGTCCTTGGTGGAGAACCACAGGTCCTGCTTGGTGTCAATGGCGTACTGGAAGCAGGCCCGGGCAAAGGAGCGGATGCTGCTTTCCTTGTTGTGCTGGCCCTGCCACACGGCGGGCCCGTCCACCTGCTGCACGGTGATGGTCTGCTCCGCGCCGCTCTGGCCCTTAAAGGTCATGGTGCACACGCCGGGCTCGGTGGTATACAGGTCCACGCTCTTATACACATCGCCGTAGGCATGCCGGGCGATGGTGATGGGCTTTTTCCAGTTCTTCACCACGGGATGGATGGAGTCTATGAGAATGGGCGAGCGGAACACCGTGCCGTCCAGGATGGAGCGGATGGTGCCGTTGGGGCTTTTCCACATCTGGGTCAGCTGGGGATACTCCTCCATCCGCTGCTTATTGGGGGTGATGGTGGCGCACTTCACCGCCACGCCCAGCCGGCGGGTGGCATTGGCCGCCTCCACCGTCACCCGGTCCTCCGTCTCGTTCCGGTGCAGCAGGCCCAGGTCATAATATTCCGTCTTCAGGTCCACAAAGGGCAGTATCAGCTGCTCTTTGATCATCCCCCACAGGATGCGGGTCATCTCGTCGCCGTCCATCTCCACCAGGGGCGTGGTCATTTTGATTTTTTCCATGGTATCACTCCTTATTCCGGGCGGCGTAGTAGTTCATGAGGCAGCCGTCCAAAATGATCTCTCTTTCATCCGCCGTCAGGCCCCTTACATGGAGCAGCAGGTCGTGGACGCTGCCGTCCCGGCAGATGACCTGGGCGGGGATGTCCTCCCGGCCCTGCTCCACCGCCTGGCGGATGCCCGGCACGAACACGCAGTCGCCGCTCTCATAGTCGAAGGCCGTGCCCTCGTCCAGGGTAAAGGGCAGGATGCCCCAGTTGATGCAGTTGCTGCGGTAGCGCTTGGTGGCGAACTGATAGCAGATGTTGGCAAAGCCCCCCAGCACCTTCTGGCAGGAGGCCGCCTGCTCCCGGGCGGAGCCGTCGCCGGGCTTGTTGGCAAACACGGCAGAGCCGAACTGGGTGTTCTTCGCCAGCTCCTCCGCATCGCCCACCTGAGAAAGCACCTGGCGCAGACGGTCACTCAATGTGCCCTCCCGCCGGGCCTTTTCCTGCTGGGCCACGGCCTTGGACCGGCCCACATACTCCGGCACCCGGCGGCTGAGGGTGAACTCGGCCAGGCGCAGGGGATTGCTGCGGTAAGAGGAGGTCTCTCCGGAGGGGATCAGCTCGTCGGTGGTGGTCACCGGGTCGTGGATGACAGCCGCCAGCTCCACCAGCAGGTTCTCGCTGAGCGCATACATCTTGGGCCAGTCGGTGATATTGGGGCCCATCTGCAGCGCCACGGAGGGATCCGCCTTGCCGAAGCCGTAGTACACCCGGTTTTTATACACGGTGTCATCAAAGTGATATGCGTGGTGTACCGGCGCGTAGTCTACCTCCGTGGCCGGAGTAATGCGGCCGCCGTTGGCCGCAGTGGCGGCGATGGACCGGGCATCCATCAGGCACACGCCGGCAAATTGCCCCTCCCCGGGCTTGCTGCCCTCCCGGTTGGGGAAGTTGCGGGTGGTGTGGCGCAGGCTAAGGCCGTTGTTGGCGGGCACATCCCCCGCACCAAAGCAGGGGCCGCAGAAGCTGGGCTTGATGATAGCCCCGGACTCCAGCAGGTCCGCCGTGGCGCCGATCTTCATCAGCTCCAGGGAGACCGGCACCGACGTAGGATACACATCGAAGCTGAAGGCCCCGGAGCCGGTAAATTTGCCCCGGATAATGTCCGCCGCCTCGGTGATATTGTCAAACAGGCCGCCGGCGCAGCCGGCGATCACGCCCTGGTCGGCCCACACGCCGCCGTCGTGGATCTTATCCGTCAGATGCGGATCCGCCTTGGGGAAGCGCCGCCGGGCATCGGCCTCCACGCCCTTGAGAATTTCCTCAGCATTAGCCAGGAACTCCTTGATGGTGTAGGCGTTGGAGGGGTGGAAGGGCAAGGCGATCATGGGCTCCACCTTATCCAGCTCAATGGTGATGTACTTGTCGTACCAAGCAACCTCTCCCGGGTGCAGGGGCCTATAGTCCTCCGGGCGGCCGTGGGTCCTGAAGAAGCCCTCCGTCACCTCGTCCGTCTCCCAGATGGAGGAGAGGCAGGTGGTCTCGGTGGTCATCACGTCGATGCCGTTGCGATAGTCAATGGGCAGATCCTTGATACCGGGGCCGCAGAACTCCAGCACGCAGTTGTTCACAAACCCCGTCTCAAAGGTGGCCTTCACCAGGGCAATGGCCACATCGTGGGGGCCTACGCCCTTTCGGGGCGTCCCGGTGAGGTACACCAGCACCACCTTGGGCATGGGCACGTCCCAGGTATTTTTAAGAAGCTGCTTAGCAAGCTCCGGCCCGCCCTCGCCCACGGCCATGGTGCCCAGAGCGCCGTAGCGGGTGTGGGAGTCGGAGCCTAAGATCATCTTGCCGCACCCGGCCAGCTCCTCCCGGGCGTAGGAGTGGATGACGCTCTGGTTGGCGGGCACATAGATGCCGCCGTATTTCCTGGCGGCGGACAGGCCGAACATGTGGTCGTCCTCGTTGATGGTGCCGCCCACGGCGCACAGGCTGTTGTGGCAGTTGGTCAGGGCGTAGGGAATGGGAAACTCCTTCATACCGGAGGCTCTCGCCTGCTGGATGATGCCCACATAGGTGATATCATGGGACACCATGGCGTCAAACCGCACCTGCAGCCGCTCCGCATCACCGCTAACGTTGTGGGCCTGCAGGATCTGCCAGGCCATGGTATTTTTCCGGGCCTGCTCCGCCGGGAGCGCGGCGGTCTCGGCCAGCTGTCCCTTTTCCAGGAAAACGCCCTTATCAAAGCATTGGATCATAGTACTACCTCCTTGCGCGTGCCAAATCAATAATCGAAGCAAGTATATCACACTTCCCGGCCTTTGTGAATCCCTCCGTTTCCACCAAAATATATCTCCCAACGCAGTCAGGCCCCGCCCCCGGTGACCCGGAAGCGGGGCTCTGCTCTTACATTTTAAAGGCGGTCCGCAATGGCATCGTAAAAGCCCCGGAGCCGCCGGGGATCGGCTCCGCCGGTCTGCCCCAGATGCACGGTCTTGTTCGTCCCGTGATAGTCGCTGCCGGCGGTGACCAACAGGGAAAATTTCTCCGCCAGGGCCAGCATGATCTCCCTCTGCCGGGGCGTGAAGGCAGAGTAATAGCACTCCAGCCCCATGAGCCCCGCCGCCCGGAATCGCTCCACCCGGGCCATGATCTCCTCCTCCGTCAGCTCCCCCGACCCGTCGGCCAGGATGCCATGGGCCAGCACCGGGATGCCCCCGGAGCGGAGGATGGCGCTTATGGCGTCCTCCGGCGGAAGGGTCGGCTCCGTTTCCCGGTAGTCCGAAAACACCTCGAACCCCTCGTCCTTGGTCTTCACATATCCCTTTTTCAGCAGCATGGCCGCAAAATGCGGCTTGCCGGGGTTTTTCAGCCCCATGAGCTCCGCCCGCTCCTCCGGGGTAAAGGTAAAGCCGAACCGCTCCCGCAGATAGCCGAAGCGGTTCTGCATTTTCAGGATGCGGCTGTGGTGGGCATAGGCCACCGTCTCCCGGATGGCGGGCCGGTCCGCGTCGAAGCCGTAGCCCAGCACATGGTACTTGCCCCGCCCGTCCCGGCAGGAGAACTCCACCCCGCCGATAAACGCCGGATCCCCGGGCCGCAGCAGAGCCCTTACGGCGGCGCAGCCCTCGGCGGTGTCGTGGTCGGTGAGGGCGAACAGATCCAGCCCGGCGGCGCGCACATTTTGCAGCAGGCTCTCCGGGGTGTCCGTCCCGTCGGAATATACGGAGTGCATATGCAGATCCGGTTTTTGAAAGCTGCTCCGCTCCATGACTGCGGTGCCCTCCTTCCTACATTCAATGTTCCGTTAGTCCCTGTCCGGGCTTACAGCTCTTTCTCCTCCCGCCAGCCCAGGGCCATGGACAGCTGCCGGGCCTGGTGGACCAGGTGGGCAATGGCGTTTTGGAAATCCTCCGCCTGCACCCGGCGGAACAGGCCCGCCACACCCAGGGCGTAGCGCACCCGGCCGTCCCTGTCATATACCGGGGCGGCCGCGGAGCGCAGGCCGATGCGGTATTCGCCGTCCTCCACGGCGTACCCCTGCTGCCGCACGGCGGCAAGGCCCTCCACAAACCGATTGGGGTCCGTGATGGTGTGGGGCGTAAAGGCCTGCATCCCGCTCTTTTCCAGGATCTGCAGCACCTCCCGGTCGCTCTTGCAGCTCAGCAGCACCTTGCCCTGGGAGGTGGCGTGCAGGGGCATCCGCCCGCCGATGGCCGGCACCACCTGCAGCCCGCTGTCGCTGATGCTCTGGTCAAAGGAGATGGCATTGCCCCCATCCAGCAGGGCCAGAAAGGCGCTGGCCCCCGCCGCTGCCGCCAGCTGCTCCAGATGGGGATGGGCCAGGCGTCCGATGTCCCAGGCCGAGGACACGGCGCAGCCACACTCAAACAGCCGGATGCCCAGTGCGTAGCGCCCGTCCTCCCGCTGCTCGATAACGGCGTGGCCGCGCATGGTGGCCAGCAGGGCGTGGGTGGTGCTCTTGGGATAGCCGGAAGCGGCGGCCAGCTCCTGCAATGACATGGGTGCGCGGTGCCGGAGCAGGATCTCCAGCAAAGTCATGGCCTTGTCCACCGACTGCACCGTGCTGTGCTCTGCCATGGGCCATCCCTCCCTTCTTTTTTCCCATCCTATCACACCCCCGGCCGCCGCGCAACAAGAAATCCGCTTGGCAGAACAACAATTCGGCATAGTCGAACGAAATTGTGTTGTTTCTTTCCCGAAAACAGTGTAAAATAGAGGCTGACTATACACAAATGAAAGGAGGGATCGCCCATGGGCACCCAGGAAGGCCGCCGGGGCCTGCTGGCCATCTGCATACTGGCTGTGGTGCTGCTGGCGCTGTTCCTCCTGTCCTTTTGGCTGGGCCGGTACGACGTGCCGCCCCTGGAGGTGATCCGGATCCTGCTGTCCCGGGTCCTCCCCCTCTCCCCCACCTGGACGGAGCATATGGCCACGGCGGTGCTCAACATCCGCCTGCCCCGGATTTTGCTGGCCTGCCTGGTGGGCGCCTGCCTGGCCACCGCCGGCTCGGCCTATCAGAGCGTGTTCCGCAACCCTATGGCCGCGCCGGATATTCTGGGCGCGTCGTCCGGGGCCTGCTTCGGTGCGGCCCTGGCTATTCTCCTGGGCTTTTCCCGCAGCGGCGTCACCGCCCTGGCCTTTGCCAGCAGCCTTTTGTCTGTGGTGCTGGTGTATGCCGTGGCCTGCCGGGCCAAGGGAAACCGGGTCATGACCATCCTCCTCTCGGGGGTGATGATCGGCTCCCTGTTTTCCGCCTGCACCTCCTATGTAAAGCTGGTGGCAGACCCCTCCAATCAGCTCCCGGCCATTACCTATTGGCTCATGGGCAGCCTCTCCGGGGCCTGGATGAAGGACGTGGGCTTTGCCGCCATCCCCATGCTGATTGGCCTCGTGCCCCTTTATATCCTGCGCTGGCGCATGAATTTGCTGACGGTCAGTGAGGAGGAAGCCCGCTCCATGGGCGTACACACCGGCCGGCTGCGGCTGGTGGTGATCCTGTGCGCCACGGTGCTCACGGCGGTGAGCGTGGCCGTCAGCGGCATGATCGGCTGGGTGGGCCTGGTGATCCCGCACCTGAGCCGGAAGCTGGTGGGCAACAACTGCCGCTACCTGGTGCCGGCCTCCACCCTGTTCGGCGCCATCTTCCTGCTGCTGGTGGATAATATATCCCGGAACCTGCTGGCGGTGGAGATCCCCATCGGCATCCTCACGGCCTTTGTGGGCGCCCCCTTCTTCCTGTATCTCATGACACGAAAGGAGAATCTGCTATGATCCTTTCGGTGGAAAATCTGAGCTTTTCCTATACCCACCGCCCGGTGCTGCGGGATGTAAGCTTCACTGTGGAGAAAGGCGAGCTGCTCTCCATTCTCGGCCCCAACGGCGTGGGCAAAAGTACGCTGTTTCGCTGCATTTTAGGCTCTCTGGAGGGCTACGGCGGCCGCATCTGCGTGGACGGCCGGGACATCCGCACCCTGCCCCACCGGGAGCGGGCCCGGCGCATGGCCTACATTCCCCAGATCCACCGCCCCACCTTCGGCTACACGGTGCTGGACACCGTTCTCATGGGCACCACCCGGCAGCTCTCTCCGCTGCAGCAGCCCGGCCGGGAGCAGGTCCATATGGCCCGGGCCGCCTTGGAGCGGGTAGGTGTTTTTCAACTGGCGGAGCGGAATTTTGCCCATCTCTCCGGCGGCGAGCAGCAGCTGGTGCTCATCGCCCGGGCCCTGGCCCAGCAGTCGGACATTCTCATTATGGATGAGCCCACCTCCGCCCTGGACTACGGCAACCAGCTCCGGGTGCTGCAGCAGGTGCGGGCTCTCAGCCGGGAGGGCTATACTGTGCTCCTGAGCACCCATAATCCCCAGCACGCCCTGACCTTTGCCGACCGGGTGCTTGCCCTGCAGGATGGCTCTGTGGCTGCCCTGGGCCCCTCCGGTGGTGTGCTGACCCCGGCGCTGCTGCGCCGGCTCTACGGGGTGGATACCGCCCTGGCCGACACCCCCGGCGGCCCCGTCATTGTGCCCCTGACAGGCGAGGAGGTGCGGTGATGTTTCGGTGGAATGAGGAAATGGTGCGCTTCATGCGCGATGCCTCGGAGCGCGGCGACTACCACCAGCGCCTGGTCCGGTGGATGCTGCCGGATCTGCACCCGGCGGATCATATCTGTGACGCCGGCTGCGGCCTGGGCTACCTGAGCCTGGCCCTTGCCCCCTATGTGCGCCGGGTAACGGCAGCGGACCGCAGCGAGGAGGCCCTGTCCGTCCTCCGGGAAAACTGTGTGCGCAGGGGCATCGGCAATATCGACATCCTGCCCGGTGACCTGCTCTGCGCGGCACCTCCCGCCGTCCCCTATGACGCCATGGTGTTCTCCTTCTTCGGCTGCATGGAGGAAATTGCCGCCATCGCCCGGGCCCAGTGCCGGGGCGCGGTGTTCGTCTTTAAGAAAAACTACACGACCCACCGCTTCTCCGTGGAGCGCCACCCCCTGGGGCACGAGGGCTTCCGGGCCGGGGCGGAGTGGCTCACGGACCGTGGCATTCCCTTTGTGTCCGCGGAGCTGGAGCTGGAAATGGGCCAGCCCCTGGGTTCTATGGCGGCGGCCCGGCGTTTCTTCGAGCTGTACAGCCGGGACGCGGATAAGTCCCTCATCACCGATGCTTTCCTCCGGGAAAAGCTGGTGCCCACCGGGCAGGACGAGTACCCCTGGTATCTGCCCCACACCCGGTCGGTAGGTTGTCTGAAATTCTCAAGCGAGGATTTGAAATAAAGGAAAAAGGAGAAAACTATGAAAGCAAAGAGACTGATCGCCCTGCTGCTGGCCGCGGTCATGGTGCTGGGCCTTGCGGCCTGCGGCGCCAAGACGGATCCCACACCCGAGCCCACCACCCGCGTCTTCACCGACTCCACGGGCCGCCAGGTGGAGGTGCCCACCCAGATCGACAAGGTAGCCCTCAGCGGCCCCCTGGCTCAGATCGTGCTGTTCGCTCTGTGCCCGGACAAGCTGGTAGGCGTGTCCAACGCCTGGAGCAAGGAAGCGCAGGCTTATTTGGATGAAAAATACTTCAACATGCCCCAGATCGGCCAGCTATACGGCGGCAAGGGCGAGCTGAACCTGGAGACGCTGCTGCAGACCGGCGCCCAGGTGGTCATTGACGTGGGCGAGCCCAAGGGCAGCATCAAGGAGGACATGGACGATCTGCAGCAGCAGACCGGCATCCCCTTCATTCACATCACCGCCGACATGAAATCCTATCCCCAGGCCTACCGGATGCTGGGCGACCTGCTGGGCATGCAGGATGAGGCCGAGAAACTGGCCCAGTACTGCGAGAAGATCAGCACCCGCATGGAGGCCATTGCGTCCGGCGTGGAGAAGGCCAATGTGCTGTATGTCACCGGCGACATGGGGCAGAATGTCATCGCCAGCGGCTCCTATCACGCGGAGGTCCTGGACATGCTGACCAACAACCTGGCCGTGGTGGACGAGCCCTCCTCCAAGGGCACCGGCAACGAGGTAAGCATGGAGCAGATCCTCACCTGGAACCCGGATGTGGTGATCTTCGCCCCGGAGAGCATCTATTCTACCGTCCAGGACGACGCCGCCTGGCAGAGCGTCGCCGCCATCAAGAACGGCACTTACTATGAGGTGCCCTTCGGCCCCTACAACTGGATGGGCTTCCCCCCGTCCGTGCAGCGGTACCTGGGCATGATGTGGCTGGCCAAGCTCCTCTATCCCGATGCCACCAGCCAGTACGACCTGTTCAGCGACGTGCACGAGTACTACGAGCTGTTCTATCACTGCGACCTGACCCGCGCGCAGTACGACGCGCTGGTAGCCAACTCCCTGGGCAAGTAAAAAACCGGACCGTCGCAGGCAAATGCCTGTGGCGGTCCCGTATTATTTGTGATATGATATAGCACGGTATAGAAAAAGGAGTGATACACATGCAGACCATCTTTGCAAAATTACTATATGAAATGGAAAAGGGCCGCGACACCGTTCTGACCACCATCGTCTGGGAGTCCGGCTCCGCCCCCCGGGGCGCCGGCGCGCAGATGCTGGTAAGCGCCCAGGGCCCCCAGGCGGGCACCATCGGCGGCGGCAATGTGGAAAATCTTTCCATTCTCCACGCCCAGGAGCTTCTGAAAGCCAAGCACGGCGACATCCGGGACTACAAGCTCCACCGCAGCGATACGGACGACATCGGCATGGTCTGCGGCGGCGATGTGCGGGTGCTGTTCACCTACATCCCCGCAGAGGATCAGCTGTGGCACGCCCTGGCCGCCGCGCTCTTAGAGTGCATCGCCAAATACCAGCCGGGTTACCTGGCGCTGCCCCTGTCCGGGGCGCGGGGGTATCTTTCGGATGAACGCCCCCAGGAGGCGGAGGACTTCGCCCTACCCATTGCCGTGGGGGAGCGGGCCATTCTCTTTGGGGCGGGGCACTGCTCCCTGGCCCTGTGCCCGGTGCTCAAGTCCATCGGCTTCCGGGTGACGGTGTTTGACGACCGGGCCGACCTGGTGACGGCGGAGCGGTTTCCGGATGCGGAGCGGCTCATCTGCGGAGACTTTGGGGCCATCGACCGCTACATCACCGTGGAGCCGGGGGACTATGTGGTGGTCATGACCAGCGGCCACACCCACGACTTCACCGTGCAGGAGCAGATCCTGCGGCGGCCCGCCGCCTATGTAGGCGTTATCGGCTCCCGGGCCAAGACGGCCTCGGTGAATCAGCGGCTCCGGGCCGCCGGTGTCAGTGAGGAGGCCATCGCCTCCATCCACACCCCCGTGGGCGTGGCCATCAAGGCCGTGACCCCCGCGGAGATCGCCGTGTCCATCGCCGGAGAGATGATCTATGAGCGGGCCCTGCGCCGAGAGCAGGCGGGCATCCAGGTCCACGGCTGCCCCATGCACTGAATCATTATACATAGACAAAACACACCGTCAGGAGGATCCTATCATGAAAAAAATCGCTGTGGTCACCGGAGCATCCTCCGGTATGGGCCGGGACTTTGTGCTGGCCGTGGACCGGGAATTCAGGCCCCAGGAGATCTGGGTCATCGCCCGGCGGGAGGACAGGCTCCTGGCCCTGCAGGAGCAGGTGCAGGCCGCCATTGTCCCCCTGGCCATGGACCTGTCCCGGGACGAATCCTTCCGCCGCTACCGGGAGGCCCTGGAGCAGGAGCAGCCGGAGATCGTGGCCCTGGTAAACGCCGCCGGGTACGGCAAGTTCACCCCCTTTACGGAGATGGATCTTTCCGCCCAGCTGGGCATCGTGGAGCTGAACGACCGGGCCCTCACGGCCATGTGCCACATGAGCCTGCCCTATATGCACCCGGGCAGCAAAATCATCAACCTGGGCTCCAACTCCGCCTGGCAGCCGGTGCCCTATATGAGCGTGTACGGCGCCAGCAAGGCCTATGTGCTCAGCTTCTCCCGGGCCCTGGGCCGGGAGCTGAAGCCCCGGGACATCCAGGTGCTGTGCGTGTGCCCCGGGTGGGTGAAAACGGAGTTCATGGACCGGGCCGTCCACGACAACACCGTGTCCTTCTATGACCGGTGGTATGAGTCCAGGGACGTGGTGGAAAAGGCCATGCGGGACCTGCGCAAGGGCAAGACCGTGTCCATCCTGGGCCTCCCCGTGCGGATGCAGGTGCGCCTGGTGAAGCTGCTGCCGGTGCGCACCATCATGAACATCTGGTGCAAGCAGCAGAAAAAGCCGTAAAATTCCCATAAGGCAAGCAAAAGGGCGGAAAGCTGTGCTTTCCGCCCTTTTTATTATGGCTTAGCAGAACACTCACGGCAGGGCACACGGGCCCTGCCCTACAAAACATCCCTCTGTAGGGCGGGCCCCATGTGTCCCGCCGCACATCGCACCTCTTGTAAAACCCTGTCATTGCAAAGCCAGTGCGCAAGGTTGGCGGGGCGATGAGGGCATCGCCCCCTACGCATAAATCGGAAGCGCCACAAGCGGGGCGTCGAGACGCCGCCCCCTACGAATTTCTATCGGTAAACGGTGCGGATTCCCACGGTCGCTCCGCTCCCCGGGAATGACAGAGTTGGTTTTTCGCCAGTCGTTTCAGCTCCACAGGGAGCACACCAGATCCGTATAGCCGGAGGGGTCGGCAATGGGCAGGCCCGCAATGAGCAGCGCCTGGTTATACAGCACCTCCGCATACTTTTTCGCCAGCTCCGGATCCGTGGCCCGGACGCTCTCCAGCTTCAAAAACGCCGGGTGCGCCACGTTTACCTCCAGGATGCGCTTGGCCTTCATGGAAAGCTCCGGCTGCACCGCCTGGAAATACTTTTCCATTTCAAAGGTCAGGCCCTCACCGCTGGTCATACACACCGGGTGGCTCTTGAGCTTCTGGGACGCCTTCACCTCGTCCACACGGTCACCCAGGGTCTCCTTGATGAACGCCAGGCATTCCTTATCGCTCTCGCTCTCCTGGGGCTTGGGCTCGTCCTCCAGGCCCAGGTCGCCGTCCACGGCGGAGCGGAACTCCTTGCCGTCGTAGGTGCGCAGGCTGTCCGCCAGGAACTCGTCCGCCCGGTCGGTGCAGTAGAGGATCTCCATGCCCCGCTCCTTCAGCAGCTCCGTCTGGGGCAGGCTGTCGATGGACGCCACGGTGTCGCCGGCGGCGTAATAGATATACTTCTGGCTCTCGGGCATACGGTCCACATACTCCCGGAGGGTCGTCAGCTTCTTCTCCGTGGAGGAGTAGAACAGCAGCAGCTCCTGGAGGTTCTCCCGCTTCTCGCCGAACTGGTTCAGCACGCCCACCTTCAGGGCCCGACCGAAGTTCTCATAGAACTTTTCGTAGCCCGCCCGGTCGTCCGTGAGCATCTTCTTCAGCTCCGCGATGATCTTCTTTTCCAGGTTGGAGGAGATGATCTTCAGCTGCCGGTCATGCTGCAGCAGCTCCCGGGAGATGTTCAGGCTCAGGTCCGGGGAGTCCACCACGCCGCGGACAAAGCTGAAATACTCCGGCAGCAGCTCCTCGCAGTGGTCCATGATCATGACCCCGGCAGAATACAGCTGCAGGCCCGGCTTAAATTCCTGGGTGTAATAGAAGCTGGGCACCTTGGAGGGGATGAACAGCAGGGCCTTGTAGGTCACCGCGCCCTCGGCGGACACGGAGATGACGCTCTGGGGCGGGGCCATCTCGCCGAAGCGCTGCTGATAAAACTCGTCGTACTCCTCTTTCTTGACCTCGCTCTTTTTCCGCTGCCACAGGGGCACCATGCTGTTGAGGGTCTCCCACTCATATACCGTCTTGTACTCGGGCTTGTCCTCCGGGCTGTCGGGCTTTTTTACCGAGTGGGGCAGAAGCATTTTGATGGGGAAGCGAATATAGTCGGAGTATTTCTTCACCAGGGACTTGATGGTCCAGTCCTCCAGATACTGGCTGAACTCGCCCTGCTCCTCGCCATCGGGCTTGATGTGCATGATGATGTCCGTGCCCACGGTGTCCCGCTCCGCCTCGGTGACGGTGTAGCCCTCCGCGCCGGAGGACTCCCACTTCCAGGCCTGGTCCTCGCCGTACTTCCGGGTCACCACGGTGATGTGGTCGGCCACCATGAACGCCGAGTAAAAGCCCACGCCGAACTGGCCGATGATGTCGGTATCCCCGGCGGCTTCCTCCCCCTGCTCCTGGCGGAACTTAAAGCTGCCGCTGGAGGCGATGACACCCAGGTTATTCTCCAGTTCATCGGCGCTCATGCCGATGCCGTTGTCGCTGACGGTGAGGGTGCGGGCATCCTTGTCCACAGAGATAGTAATGGCAAAGTCGCCCCGGTTCATGCCCACCTTATCATCCGTAAGGGACAGGTAGCAGAGCTTGTCGATGGCGTCCGAGGCGTTGGACAGGATCTCACGCAGGAAGATCTCCTTATGGGTATAAATGGAGTTCACCATCAGGTCCAGCAGCCGCCTGGACTCGGCCTTGAATTGCTTTTTGCGCATAAATAACGCTCCCTTTCTTTGAAAAAAGATGCCTGTGCATCATTTGACTTTTATTGACCATATTGTAGCGCACCGGGCGGCAAATGTAAATGCCCGGCCTGTAAACAATCTTTTAACTTATTTACAAAGCTCTGCGTCGGTGCTACAATGGACGGGAAAAAGGAGGAGTTTTCATGGGAGATAAGCTGCTTTTTATCATCACCTTGGCGGCGGCCGTGCTGTTCACAGCCATAGGCGTGTTCGCCTGGCGGCGGAAAAAGCCCATGTGGTTCTGGATCGGGCCGGACATCGACCCCGCCTCTCTCACGGACGTCCCCGCCTACAACCGGGCCAACGGCAAAATGTGGTTGGTCTACTCGCTGATCTTCTGGCTATCCGCCCCGGTGTGCCTGGTGGACGATGTGGTGGGCGGCCTGCTGATGGTCATCCTGGCCCTGGCCGGCTTGCCGGTGCTGGCGGCTGTGTATAAGAAGATCTACCGGAAGTATCATATATAGTCTCTGTCATTGCGAGGGCGCAACGCGCCCGTGGCAATCCGTACCTCTTGCAAATTTATCGCACACTAAGGAGGCAAACATGAGCTTATTCAGCAAATTCAAAAAAGAAAAAATCACCGCCGATTGGTCGCAGGCCCACGCGGCAGAGCCAAAGTTTTACCGGGGGCCCGACGGCGCGCCCTTCGGCGCCATGGCCTTGACCGAGGGTGCGGAAACCATCCTGCCCAAGGCCCCGCAAGGGGAATACGCCGTGGACGGGAAGCCGGTTGCCCGGTGGCGGATGGTGGCCATCAGCACCACGAAGGACGCGGTCCTGGGGGACTGCGAGTATTCCCTGGCGCTGGAAAAGCTGGCGCCGTACATTTTGGACGATAAGGACGGCAGCGTCCTCGTCAAGGGGCTGTCCCTGTCCCAGCTGGAGACCATCCCGGAGTAAGACCCGGCTGAATTTTTACAAAATAAGGAGAACATAATGCTGACTATAAAAGACCTGTTTGACCTGGATCACACCATCGCCAAGGACTACCTGTCTCGGTTCACCTATCCCTGGGAGGCCCTGGCGGGCATCCAGGACTCTATTCTCTCCGTGGGCCCCACCCTGAAGGACTATGACGAGGTGGCCCCCCACGTTTGGGTCCACAAAACCGCCGTAGTGGCCCCCACTGCCTATCTGGGCGCTCCGTGCATCATCGGGCCGGAGACGGAGGTGCGCCACTGCGCCTTCATCCGCGGCAGCGCTCTGGTGGGCGCCGGGTGCGTGGTGGGCAACTCCGTGGAGCTGAAAAACGTCATCCTCTTTGACGGCGTGCAGACCCCCCACTATAACTATGTGGGCGACTCCATCCTGGGCTACAAGTCCCACATGGGCGCCGGGTCCATCACCTCCAACGTGAAAAGCGACAAGCTGCCGGTGGTGATCCGCTGCGGTGCGGAGCGCATGGACACCGGCCGCAAAAAGGTGGGCGCCATGCTGGGCGACTTTGTGGAGGTGGGCTGCAACAGCGTCCTGAATCCCGGCACCGTCATCGGCCGCCACAGCATCATTTACCCCACCTCCTGCGTACGGGGTGTGCTGGCGGAAAACAGCATCCACAAAAACGACGGGACGGTCATCACGCGGAAGTGAGCATACCTGCCGGGGCGGACCCCCCGCCCGCCCCTACAAGCGGTTTCATAGCCCATCCGTAGGGCGGGCTGCCCTCAGCCCGCCGCCCGACAACCGCCGCACCACCACGGCGGCGTGAGGGCACGCCGCCCTACGCACAACATGAAGCTGCAGTGAGGCGGGACGATGTGGGCATCGTCCCCTACGGAAGCGTAACAAGAACCGCGGTGAAACGGGGCGTCGAGGACGCCGCCCCCTACACAAAGTATTTATTATGCCAGATTGCAGAGGGCGGGGTGTGGTCACCCCGCCCCACTATATCATTCCCCGCAACATTTTCTCTCTTTCTCCCCGCGAAAAGGGTTGACAGGGGCGTTTTTTTGGCATACTATTAATATACTAAGGGCCTCGCAGAGTTTGCCGCCCGCAGGCGGCAAAATTTTGAAATCATTTTTCACCGCGACATGTGCGTGGGGAAAAATACCTCTCAGGCTGCCAGTGTGGAATTTTTGCGCCCTGCGCAAAAATTATGCGTGCAGCAGCCTGCAAGCCTTTTGGCAGGAAAAACGAAGTTTTTTCGCCAGTTATAACATTCCGGTAGGTAAGGCTACCGCAGGGATACGGACTGCTGCCGCGAAGTGGTGGAGACACCATAAGAGGGTTTGAACAGGCGATATCGAAACCAAGGTATCATCTAACGCAGTTTCATTGCCCCGCGATGCTAAAGCTTGTTACGGTGGACAGAGCGCAGACACTATTCCTGCATACTTTCTGTGCGTTTCATGCCGCAGCGGCTGCCCCATCGGGCCAGTCGGCTGTGGTTTTTATTTTTGCGGAAAGGAGGAGCCGTCATGTTCGACTACGAAGAAGACCTGGATCTCTACCTGGATAAAATCAAGGAGCTGCTGGGGCAAAAACAGTACGCCGCCGTGCGCGATCTGCTCCTCCCCCTGGAGCCGCCGGACATCGCCCAGCTGCTGGAGGAGTCCGGCCCCGAGCTCATGCCCCTGCTATACCGGCTGCTGCCCAAGGAGCTGGCCGCCGAGGTATTCGTGGAACTGGAATCCGACAGCCAGGAGATGCTCATCAACGGCTTCTCCAACACCGAGCTGAAGGAAGTGCTGGACGAGCTGTATCTGGACGATGCCGTGGACATCGTGGAGGAAATGCCCGCCAGCGTGGTCATCCGCATTCTGGACAAGGCGACCCCCGAAATGCGCAAGTCCATCAACGAAATGCTGAAATATCCCGAGGACTCCGCCGGCTCCATTATGAACGTGGAGTACCTGAGCCTGAAGAAGGATATGACCGTGGCGGACGCCTTCAAGCGCATCCGCCGCATCGGCGGCGAGCTGGAGACCATCAACATCCTCTACGTCACCGACCCCACCCGGCATCTGCAGGGTGTGCTGTCCGTCCGGGACCTGCTGCTGGCCGACGAGGACGACCGCATTGAGGACATTATGGACCCCAACGTGGTGTCCGTGATGACCCTGGACGACAAGGAAGACGTGGCCCAGGCCATGAGCAAGTACGACTACCTGGCCATGCCCGTGGTGGACCAGGAAAACCGCCTCATCGGTATCGTCACCGTGGACGACGCCATGGACGTTATCGAGGAAGAGACCACGGAGGACTTTGAAAAGATGGCGGCTATGCTGCCCTCGGACAAGCCCTATCTGAAAACCTCCATTTTCTCCACCTGGAAGGCCCGCATCCCCTGGCTGATGGTGCTGATGCTGTCGGCCACCTTCACAGGGATGATCCTCAACCACTACGAGAGCAAGCTGGCGGCCTGCCTGGTGCTCAACTCCTACATTCCCATGCTCTCGGGCACCGGCGGTAACTCCGGCACCCAGGCAAGCGTGGCGGTGATCCGCGCCCTGAGCCTGGACGAGGTGGACTTTTCCGATCTGTTTCAGGTGCTGTGGAAGGAGCTGCGGGTATCGTTTTTGTGCGGCATCTGCCTGGCATCGGCAAATTTTGTGAAGATGCTGCTGGTGGACCGGCTGCTCCTGGGAAACGACGCCGTGAATCTCACCGTGTGTGCCGTGGTGTGCCTGACCATTTTGTTCGTGGTCATCTTCGCCAAGTGCGTGGGCTGCTGCCTGCCGCTGCTGGCGGAAAAGGTGGGGCTGGACCCGGCGGTGATGGCCTCCCCCTTCATCAGCACCATTGTGGACGCCACCAGCCTGCTGATCTATTTCGCCCTGGCCTCCGCCCTGATCCCGGCGCTGCACAGCATATAAAAGCCGGTGAAAATTCCTGTGGATTTTTCTGCCAAAAGACTGGCGGCCTACTGCGCGCATAATTTTTTCGCATAGTTTTTTTCATACGGTACAAAATAAGCTCAGGCCTGTGGCCTGAGTTTATTTTTCATGGAGGAAGAAAGCTATGTCCAATTGTACCAACGACGGGTGCGCCTGCACCCCCAACTCTGCCATCAAATGCACCGTCACCAGCTGCGCCCATCACTGCAGCGAGGTGAACAACTGCGGTCTGAACTCCATCCAGATCGGCACCCATGAGGCCAACCCCTCCAAGGATCAGTGCACCGACTGCCAGAGCTTCCGCAAGATCTGACAAAAGTCCCCTTCTGCCGAAGGGGGCTAGAGGCTGTCGAAAAAACCGCCGGGTTTTTCCGACAAAAGACTCGCAGACTGCTGCGCGCATAATTTGTCCGTCTGTGACGGACAAATTCCACACTGGCAGCCTGAGAGGTATTTTCTCTCACGCACATGTCGCGAGAGAAAATGATTGGACTGCTTTGCCGCCTGCGGGCGGCAAACTCTGCGAGGCTTTTTCGACACGCTGAAGTCCCCTTCTGCCGAAGGGGGCTACATAAGGGGGAGGTGCGGCCATGGACGGCAAGTGGAAAATGCGCATAAGCGGCGCGGCGGCAGGGCTGGTAAACGGTCTGTTCGGCGGGGGCGGCGGCACGGTACTGGTACCGCTGCTGACGACCTGGTGCAAGGTGGGCCAGAAGCGGGCCATGGCCAGCTGCGTGGCGGTGATCCTGCCCCTGTGCGCCCTGTCCGCCGTCATCTATCTGCTGCGGTCAGGGCTGCAGCTGCTGACGGCGCTTCCCTATCTGGTGGGCGGACTGGCAGGAGGACTGGTAGGCGGCAAGCTGTTCCGCAGAGTCCCCGGCCCCTGGCTGCGGCGCATTTTCGGGGCGTTTTTAGTATATGGCGGGGTGCGGTATCTGCTGTGAAGGAGTATGTGCTCCCGGCGCTGGCCGGGTTTTTGACGGGGATCCTCTCCGCCTGGGGCATCGGCGGCGGGACGCTGCTGCTGCTGGTGATGACACTGTTTTTGGGGGTGGATCAGATCACCGCTCAGGGCATCAACCTGCTGTATTTTCTCCCCACGGCGGCCATGGCCCTGGTGCAGCACCGAAAAAACGGACTGCTGGACGCGCCGGTCCTGGGCAGCGCCATCCCCTGGGGCCTGCCGGCGGCGGCGCTGGGGGCGTTTTTGGCCACGGCGGTGGATGTGGCGGCGCTGAAAAAGCCTTTCGGGGTGTTTCTGCTGGCCGCCGGGCTTTACACCGTTTTCAGCCGGGCGTCCGGAGAGGAGTAAGGGCGAGGGCCTCTGTCCGCCTACTGCACCGCACCTCTTGTAACGCGTAAGTGCCGACCGCAGGGTACTTTCTGCCAGCAGCGGCAGAAAGTACCCAAAGAACGCCGTCAAAACCAAGGTTTTGAAATCCTTTCCGCGGCTGAGGTGCCGACCGCATTGGCTTCCTTCCGCCCCGCGAATCGGAATAAGCAAATTTCATGCCTTGCTTTCGCATTGTCTCTGCCTCTGATTCCGTGACGCGCTCCGCGCTTGTGCTGGCCTGGTGAAACAGGGCCACTCTCTGCTCCTACCATCCGGGCCGATGTAGGCATCGGCCCCTACGGAAGCACTGGGAGAAGTGCGGCGCAGGGATACTACGGATTGCCACAGCCAGTGTGCGCACTGGCTTCGCAATGACAGTGCTTAGCAAGACATGCGGTATGGGGCGGTACACATGGGTGCCGCCCCACAAGGATATTTTGTAGGGCAGGACCCGCGTGTCCTGCCGAGATGGTGCAGATGACCAGGTGGGGGGCACACCGCCCTGCGGGGCGTTTTCCTATCTGCAAACGGAGACGGCGAGGTTTTTATAAGCAAAAAGGACGGACACAAGGTCCGTCCTTTTTCGTTTCAAAAGCAATTTTGCCTTACATAGTCGCCGTCAGGGTCACATAGCAGTGGATCTCCTGCCCATCCCGGAGGATAGTCAGGTCTACGGTGTCCCCTACATGGACCGTGCGGCGGTAATCCAGCAGGTCCCAATTATCGTGGATGGGCTGGCCATCCGCCGCCAGGATCACATCCCCAGGCTCCACGCCGGCATCCGCCGCCCCCATGTCCTCCTCCACGGAGCGGACCGTCAGCTGGCTGCTGCCGTCCTCGCCATACGCCGTTTCGATGGTGAAGCCGAAGGTGGGAATGCCGTGGAACTCCCCATGGGCCAGGATGTCATTGACCACATAGGCCACCTGGGAGGTGGGCAGGGCAAAGCCCAGGCCCTCTACCGTGGCCTCGGCCCGGCTTTCGTTCTGGCTCATTTTCATGGTGACGATGCCGATGACCTGGCCATAGGCATTGATAAGCGGGCCGCCGGAGTTGCCGTTATTCACGGCGGCATTGGTCTGGAGCATGGTGAGGGTCTTGCCGTCCAGCTCCATCTCCCGCTCCAGGCCGGAGAGGATGCCGTTGGTAAAGGTCCCCCGGAGGTTCAGGTTCAGGGGGTTGCCGATGACGTACACCGTCTCCCCCACCACGCAGTAATCGGAGTCGCAGAACTCCGCCGGGGTCAGGCCCTGGGCGTCCACCGCCTTGAGCACAGCGATGTCCCGGCCGGGCGCGTAGCCCACCAGCTCCGCCTCATAGGTCCGGCCGGTATCCAGCGCCACGACGCTGCTGCTGGCCCCAGAGACCACATGGGCATTGGTGACAATGTATCCATCCGCCGTCAGCAGGACGCCGGTGCCCATGGAGGTGTTGCCCCGGTCATCGGTGGCCAGGACGGTCACGGTGGAAGCGCTCATCTTCTGATAGACCTCCGTCGGTGTCAGCTCCGTCTCCCCCGGGGCCAGCAGCTCCATCTGCAGGCCGTCCGCCGCCGGGGCCTTGGGGATATAGCACTCCTCATTGCCGGAAATATCCACGATGCTGCCGGCGTTGCCGTCATCGGGGGTGGAGGGATCCCCATCCCCGGTCAGCGACACCACCAGGGCGGTCACGCCGACGATGGCCGCCAGCACCGCCGCCAGGATCACAAATATGACCCAGCCGCGCTTTTTCTTCCGCTTGGGCGCCGCCGTCTGCGGCGGCTGGGGCCGCACGCCCCGGGGCAGCGGCTGGGGCTGCACATAGCAGCGCACCACCTCGGTCCCCCGCTCCGGCGGCACATACCAGGAGACGACCTCCCGGCCGTCCCCGGACGGCTGCGGCGTGATATTCTTCTCATCTGTCATTGCTGCTGTTCCTCCCCATAGCTGTGGGCGCTGTCTGCCATCTGCACGGTAAAGCTGAAGGCCGTTACGCCGTTTTCACTGGTGACGGTGATCTTTTCCTTATGCTGGTTGAGAATGGTCTTTACCACATACAGGCCCAGGCCGTAGCCGTCCTTATCCACGCTGCGGGACTTATCCGACTTGTGGAACCGCTCAAACAGCAGCGGGATCTCCTGGGCGGGAATGGTATTGCCGGTGTTGCGCACGGTGACGATGGCCTTTTCCCCCTGACAGGCAAGGCCCAGGTACAGGGTGGATTTCTCCGCGGCAAATTTTGTGGCGTTCTCCAGCAGATTATACACCACCTGGGTGATGAGCTCGTTATCCCCCCGAACCATGACGGAATCCTCCGGAATGTCCGCCTCCACGTCCAGGCCCCGCTGGTTGATCTTCTGCTCCATGCTCAGCAGCGCGATGCGCATGCTCTCGCACAGGTCAAAATCCTCCTTATGCATCTCCTGGGACTGGATCTGGGAGATGTCCAGCATCCGGCGTACCAGGCGGCTGAGCCGGTGGCTCTCATCGGAGATGATCTGCAGGTACTTGCGCTCGTCCTTTTGGGGAATGGTGCCGTCGAGAATGCCGTCGGTATAGCCGGCGATGGACGTCATGGGCGTTTTCAGCTCGTGGGAGATGTTGGCGATGAAATCCCGGCGCTGGCGCTCCGTTTCCGACAGGGAATCGGCCATCATATTGAACGACCGTGCCAGCTCGCCGATCTCGTCGGAGCGGCCCTCGTCCTCAATGCGCATGTCGAAGTTCCCGGCGGCATAGGCCCGGGTGCCCTTGAGCATCTCCTTGATGGGCTGGATCTGCCGCATGGACATGAAGGAGCTGGCCACAAAGGCGATGAGCAGCACAATGGCCGAGATCATGAAAAACAATCCCGTGAAGGACCGCCACAGCCGCATGAGCTGGCTGCCGTCGATCATAGCCAGGACCATGCCGGCCACCTGCCCGTCCGCCGTTTTCACCGGCAGGCCTACGGCAAACTGGCGCAGCTTATACAGGCCCGACAGAGTGGTATACCCCTCGAAGCCATCGGCATTATTGAGGATCTTATCGCGGATCTCCTCCGGCAGGCGGATACTCCGGCCAGCCAGGGCATCATCGGTGGTGAGCAGAGCCTGTCCGTTTTCATCGCAGATGAGGAAGTCCACCTCCGTCATCATGCTGGCCACCCCGGCCATGCGGCTGAGGCCGCTGTTCTGGGCCTCTTCTTCCCCGTCTGCCATGATATAGTCCGCCGTCAGCTGCACGATGAGCTGGGCGCGCATCTTCATCTCATCCCGCTTTTCGCCCACCAGATAGTTATAGCTCAAGGCGTAAAACGACGCGCCCAGCAGCAGCAGCGTCAGCAATACCACGCCTGCAATCAGGCTGAACTGCTGCCAGTAGATACTGCTGAAACGGGTTTTGGTTTCCTTCTTCATCACTTTACTTCAAACTTATAGCCAACGCCCCACACGGTCTTCAGGGCCCACTGGTCGGACACGTTTTCCACCTTTTCCCGCAGGCGCTTGATATGCACATCCACGGTGCGGCTGTCGCCGAAGTAGTCAAAGCCCCACACCTCGTCCAGCAGCTGGTTGCGGGTGTAGACACGGTTGGGAGTGGAGGCCAGGTGATACAGCAGCTCCAGCTCCTTGGGGGGCGTGTCCACCTTCTTGCCGTCCACGATGAGCTCATAGCTGTCCAGATTGATGATGAGCTTGTCAAACACCAGCTTTTTCTTGGTGTCATCGGGGATCTCGCTGCGGCGGAGCACGGCGTTGATGCGGGCCATGAGTTCCTTCATCTCAAAAGGCTTGACGATATAGTCGTCCGCCCCCATCTCCAGGCCGGTGATGCGGTCATTCACCTCGCCCTTGGCGGTGAGCATGATGATGGGCACCTTGCTGGTCTCCCGGATCTTGCGGCACACGGCCCAGCCATCCATCACGGGCAGCATGATGTCCAGCAGCACCAGGTCCGGTGCCTGCTTTTCAAACTCCTCGATGGCCTTGCCGCCGTCATAGACGCTGCGCACCTCAAAGCCCTCTTTTTCCATATACATACGGATCAGATCCGATATGTTGCGGTCATCCTCTACCACCAAAATGTTGCGTGCCATGAAGGCTCCTCCTTTGTTTCCGCCGGGGCGGTCTTTTTTTCTATTATACCGGGAAAGCGCCCGCTTTCCTAAACATTTTGTGAACATCTATTTTAATTAATGTATTATAGCATAACTATTTCCAGGTTTCAATAGATACGCCCCGGTAATACCACTGGAGGATCTCCCGCCAGGTCTTGCCCTCCCGGGCCAGGGCATTGGCCCCGTACTGACTCATGCCCACCCCGTGGCCGTAGCCGGTCACATGGAAGGTGATGCCGTCGGAGCCGCACTCCACCGTGAAGCAGGCCGAGCGCAGGCCCAGGATGCTGCGCACCTCCGTGCCCCGGAAGGACACGCCGCCGATGGTGACGGATTCCACCCGGTTGGAGCTGTTGGTCTGCAGGTCCGTGATCCAGTCCTCCGGTGTGCCCTCCAGCACGGCGGTGGGCTCCGCCGCCAGGATCTTCTCCCGGAATTCCTCCGGAGTGAAGGTGTTCACGCTGTAATAGTTGGGCACGCTGTCCGCGTTCTCGGGGCTCTCCACGCTGACCAGGTAGGGCCGGTCCGACACCCAGGCATCGCTGCTCTTGGCGGTGACCCCCGCCGAGGAGGAGTGGAAGGCCGCCAGGATGGGTTTGCCGTCGTAGAGCATCACCTGGCCGTCCGTTTCCTCTACAGATCGTTGTATTTTTCGATTATATTCCTCATAGTTATCGCCCCAGTTGCTTTTTGCCTGCTCCTGGGACACCCAGGCATTGCAGCAGCGGTAGTCCATGCACACGTCGGCATCGGGGTGCGCCGCCTTGCGCCCGCCCTGCATGTGGTAATAAATGAAGGTGCGCTCCGCCACCGCCTGGGCTTTCAGGGCTTCGGGCTCAAAGGTGGCGGGCATCTCCCCCCGCACCACCCCGGGCAGGTACTCCGCCATGGTCATGGCCACGGTCTTTTCCCCGTCATAGACCTGCAGCACCGACTGGCCGTCCATGCTGTCCGCCTGCTCCGTCTGCCGGATGGGCGTGTCCGTTTTTCCCGGCTCCGCCGCCCCCGGCCGGGGCGCCAGCATCCACGCGCCCCCAAACAGCAATAGTACCCACAGCATGCCCGCCGCCAAGGCTTGTTTCATCTGTACCATCTCCTTTGGCGCTATCTCTATGCGCCGGGAGGAGAAAAAATGTCTGCGATCCTATTACACCCACGATCCCGGCAGGGCACATGGGCCCTGCCCTACAAAGGGCTGCGTTCCCGAAGCCAGGCAGACAGGGTCATCCGCTCCCGCAGGTTCCGCTCACCGCTTTCCCGGCAGGGCACACGGGCCCTGCCCTGCAAAAGCTCTGTAGGGCGGGACCCATGTGTCCCGCCGCCTGTTGGCCGTCCGCGTCCCCTGCGTTTCGCCCCACAAAAACCAAAAGGCAGGGGACCCGCGAACGGAAGTCCTCTGCCTTATTTGGTAGGAAGATTGATGAAAAAGTTCTTTTGACAGTACCCAGTATAGCCGCCGGTTATTAAAAAAGTTCAGAACAGATTATTAAAAAAGTATTAAATCCTCCGCAGCCGCCGGAAAAAGTCTGTCAGCACGGCCCGGCACTCCTCCGCCAGCAGGCCCCCCACCAGGGCCGGGTGCTGGGGAAAATCCTCCATGAACAGGTTCAGCACGCCGCCGCAGGCGCCCATCTCCCGGTCCCGGGCGCCGTAATACACCCGGGGGATCCGGGCGTTGAGGATGGCCCCGGCGCACATGGGGCACGGCTCCAGGGTCACATACAGGGTGCAGTCGTCCAGCCGCCAGGTGCCAAGGACTTCGTTTGCCTGGCGGATGGCCTCCATCTCCGCGTGGGAGGCGGTGTGCTGCTTCTCCTCCCGGCGGTTTCGGCCCCGGCCTATTACCTGCCCGTCCCGGACGATGACGCAGCCCACGGGTACCTCGCCGCTCTCCGCCGCCTCCCGAGCCAGGGCCAGGGCCTGGCGCATATAGCCTTCGTGATCCATACAGGTTCTCCTTCTTTGAAAAAATTATGCCGCGCCGACTAAACCCCGGCATAAATGGCCAAACTGACAGTAAACTGAAACGAAGGCTTGTGCCGGGAGGATCGCTATGAAAAAACAAACTGCCACCACGAATTCCGATACGCGTATGCTGGAGCTGCGGCAAGAGCTGTGGGACACCGCCCGGGAGCTGCGCTATGCCTATGCCCGGTTCGACTTTATCACGGATCCGGGGCTCATTGACGCGGGGATCTATGACATCAACGCCCTGAAATCCCGCTACGACTTCCTGCTGCGCAAGATGAAGGCCCTGCAGGGCCGCCCCCTGGGGCAATACAAACCGTCCCCGCTGCCGGTGGAGCCCGCCTGCATGCCCGCGGGGAACATGAAGGGGGGAGATTCATGTCTGTCGTAGAAAAAATCGCCCTGGGCCTTGTGCTGCTGTTTCTCATCGTGGTGTGCCTGCGGCTGTTCGCCGCGCCGCTGAAGCTGGCGCTGAAGGTGGCGTTCAACTCCGCCCTGGGCTTCGGCGCGCTGTGGCTGCTGAACCTGACCACCTCCGTCACGGGGCTGTCCCTGGGGCTGAACTGGTTCAACGCCATCGTCATCGGCATCCTGGGCGTGCCGGGCTTCGGGCTGCTGCTGTTGGTGCAGTGGGTGCTTACATAACATATAATGTGCAGGCAGGACGGGCAGGCCCCGCCCTGTTTTGCCGTTTATTATCAAATCTCGCATCCCATGGCGGCAGGGTGTGGTCACCCCGCCCTGCGGATGGGACGGAAAACCGGCTCGGGTGGGACGATGTGGGCATCGTACCCTACGCGGGGCATGGCGCTCGCCGGCTCAGGTGGACAGGGGTGTGCGCCCCTACAGGCATATTGGCGGCCCCGCCGTCCGTTGACCTCCGCACTCCCGGCAGGGCACACGGGCCCTGCCCTACAAAAATGCACTGTAGGGCAGGGTCCATGTATCCCGCCGCACACCGCGCTTTTCGCGAAAGCATGTCTCCGGTGCGGCGATCCGCCCTCTCTTAGCTCCCCTGCGTAAGGGAAACTGTCAGCCATCAGGCAGACTGAGGGAGATGATGCACCGCCCCCATTATCCCGCATATGCCTCATATGCCTCCGGCGGCTCTCTTTCTTTCAGCAGCGAAAGAAAGAGAGGAAAGAACGCCGCCAAAACCAAGGTTTTGGAATCCTTCCGCGAACGGAATGCAGTTCACAACGATACTCTTTACCCCGCGAATCGAAATAAGCAAATTTCACGTCTTGCTTTCGCATTGTCTCTGCGTCTATATCCGCGACGCGCTCCGCGCTTGTGCTATCTATTCTATCGGGGTAGCCCTGTGCGCCTACTGTTTTTATCTAGATACGGCAATCCGTATTTCCTTTTCGGCCCTTTCCTTTACTTCTCCATCTCCTCCAGATTCCAGCCGTACAGGGGATAGCGCTGCATGGCGCCGAAGATCTTCTGGCGCAGGTTGGGGTATCGCTGCTCCAACTGGAGGAGCAGCTCCTTCACTTCCTGGCGGCGGGTGGAGCCGTTGGCGGGACAGGGATTCTGCACCACCGGGAGCCGGAGCTTTGCCACCGCCCGGCGCACCTCGTCCTCGTGGCAGTAGAGCAGGGGGCGGATCTGCGTGATGCCGCTGCGGTCCAGGTAAGTCACCGGCTGGAAGCAGCCGATGCGTCCCTCGAAGAGCAGGTTCATGAGCATGGTCTCCACCGCGTCATCAAAGTGGTGGCCCAGGGCGATCTTGGAGATGCCCAGGTCCTTGAGGGCGGTATTCAGGCTGCCCCGGCGGAGCTTGGCACACAGGGAGCAGGGGTTCTTCTCCTTCCGCTCCTCAAAAACGATCTGGTATACCGGCACGGAGATGCGGGTGTAGGGCACCTCCAGGTCCCGGCACAGGTCCGCCACGGCGTCAAAGCTCATGCCCGGGGTGCCTGTTTCCAGGGTGATGGCGTGGACGTTAAAAGGCACCGGGTAAAACCGCCGCAGCCGCGCCAGGGCCGTGAGAGTCAGAAGGCTGTCCTTGCCGCCGGACACGCCCACGGCTACGGTCTCCCCGGGTTCGATCATGTGATAGTCCTCCACGCAACGGCGCACCAGGCCTAAGATATGCTGCATAGGGTCATCCCTCCAAAAACATAAAATACGATGCGAGAAAACAGGAGATAATCAAAGAAAACAAGAGATAATCACAGATGTTGCTGCCGTAAATCAATTTCATGTTGACAAGCGGCGGATAAAGTGTTATAAATATCCTTGCGTGCTGAGCGCATTGGTTTCTGTTTTCTCTCTCCCGATTTTACCAAGGGAGCACGAAAAAGTAAAGCAATACATTATTATACTGGAGGAAAAACACCATGTCCACTTTTATGGCAAACAAGGGCAATATCGTCCGCAAGTGGTACGTCGTTGATGCCGCCGGCAAGCCCCTGGGCAAGACCGCCGTCA